>RFZO01000053.1 GCA_009920715.1 Actinomycetota bacterium
CGCAGGACCTTTCCGAGCAGGCTGCCCGTGTCGAGGGCGTGCCGATCGGGGTCACCCGCGCTGCCGCCGTCACCTGTTGCCACGTACAGCATGTTGTCGGGCCCGGTCTCCACGGCACCCCCGTTGTGGTTGGCGTACGGCTGGTCGATGCGCATGATGACCGAGGGTCCGCGGGCGAGTTGGCGCACGAACGTGCCGTCGGCGCGCACGTCCCACCTTGCGATGACCGTGTCACCGTCGGCATCGGTGTAGTTGACGAAGGCCTCCCATGCGGGACCGTGCCGCCGGAACGCGAGGCCGAGGAGGCCGCGCTCACCAGTCGTGGTCGTGAATGAGCTGATGTCGAGCACCTGGTCGATGCGTTTCCCGGTGAGGGACATCCTGTGCACCGTCCCGGTGCGCGAGACGACGTACACGAACCTGTCCGAGGGGGACCGTTCCACCAGATCGACCGCCCCGGGGAAGCGGGCCAGGCGGACCAGCCGCCACGTTGACTTCGCCCCGGCATCCGCGCCTGGCAGGCCGGCACCGAGCGACCCCGCGAGAACCGCCCCGGCTGCCGCGAGCACGCGCAGGCGCATGCTCAGCCCTGCGGCTTCGTGCGGATGAGACCTTCCTGCACGACTGTGACGGCGAGTGCGCCGGTGGTCGTGTAGATGCTGCCGCCGGCGAGACCGCGCGAACCCGAGTTGGAGATGGGGTGCTGGTCGTACAGCAACCAGTCGTCGGCGCGGAACGGCCGGTGGAACCACATGGCGTGGTCGAGGCTGGCCATCTGCACGTTGCCCTCGCCCCAGCCGAGGCCGTGCGGCAGCAGCGTGGTGTCGAGCAGCGTCATGTCGCTCGCGTACGTGACGATGCAGGCATGGAGAACGGGGTCGTCGGGGAGAGTGCCGTCGGCGCGCAGCCACACCTGCTGCGAGGTGGATGACTTGCCGAGGCGCGACATCGGGTCACCGTCGACGTAGCGCATGTCGATGGGCCGCGGTCGGTCGTACCACTCGCCCATCTTGTCGCGGTAGGGCTCCATGCGCGTCTTGAAGTCGGGCAGTGTGTCGGCGGCGGCCACCTTGCCCGGCATCGGGATCTGCCAGTCGAGACCGGGTTCGCGGGCGTGGAAGCTGGCGTGCAGGTTGAAGATGACCTCGCCGTGCTGGATGGCGGCGACGCGCCGCGTGGTGAAGCTGCGGCCGTCGCGGATGCGCTCCACCTGGTACAGGATCGGGGCGGTGGGGTCACCGGGGCGCAGGAAGTACGCGTGCAACGAGTGGACGAACCTCTCGTGCTCGTCGACGGTGCGCGACGCAGCGACCAGCGACTGGCCGGCAACCTGGCCGCCGAAGACGCGGACCCTGTTCTCGTCGGGGGAGAAACCGCGGAAGAGGTTCACCTCGATCGGTTCGAGGTTGAGCAACTGGATGAGATCGTCGAGGGCTGAACTCACGGGGTCATAGTAGGGTCGAAACGTGCGTTATCCGCCCCTACAAGCGTCATTGCGCGCGCACGCGCTCGCCGCGCGGGGGTTCATGCCCGAGAACGAGGGCGACGCCCTGCACGACGCGGCCATGCTCGGTGCGGACTCCGTGCCGGGTGCCCCGTTCGTCGAGGTCGGTTCGTACTGCGGGCGTTCCACCGTGTGGCTCGGTGGTGCGGCCCGCGCGTGCGGACGGACCCTCTTCGCGGTGGACCACCACTTCGGCAGCGAGGAGAACCAGCCGGGGTGGGAGTGGCACGACGAATCACTCGTGGACCCGCGCACCGGGCGGATGGACACCCTGCCCCACTTCCGTGCCACCATCGTCGACGCCGGCCTGACCGCGGAGGTGGTGACCGTGGTGGGTGACTCGCCCACGGTCGCACGCGGCTGGACAACGCCGCTCGCGTTCCTCTTCATCGACGGCGGCCACGGTGTGGAGCCCGCCACGCTCGACCACGACCTGTGGACCCCGCACGTCGCGCCGGGCGGCATCCTCGCCATCCACGACGTTTTTCCGGACCCGGCCGACGGTGGCCGCCCGCCGTACGAGAACATCTATCTGCCCGCGCTGGCGGGCGGCCGGCTAGAGCGGGGCGACCTGCAGGTGCGCGTTGCGGCGCGGCATCGGCACGGTGAAGAGACGTGATGCGGGCGAACCGCCGCTGATCGCATCGGCGGCCATGATGATGGCTGCCGCGGTGTACGCGGAACGTTCGTCGGCGGGGAAGTGCACCATGGTCTTGTCCGGGTCGGTGGGGTACACGATGCCCGTCCAGTACGCCCCGTCGTCGCGGCGGTGCGGCATGGTCCACAGCAGCAGCTCCTTCGCGGTCTCGCGGTCACCCGCGGCGACATGGGCGATGGCGCACTCGCTGGTCTCCGCGGCGGTGACCCACTGCTCGTCGCTCACGCAGCGCACTCCGCGGTCCTCCAGCACGAACGTGTCCCATCCCTCGGCCAGCCGGGCCTTCGCGCGCACGCCCGTCATCGCGCCGGTCATCACGGGGTAGTACCAGTCCATGGCCCAGCGCTCCTTGGGCTCGAACAGCCCGAGGTCGGAGTTGATCGCCCGGTCGATGACGTCGGCGGCCGCGGTCCACTGCGGGTGGGGGTCGCCCATCAGGTCGGCGATCGCGGCGCCGCAGTGCAGCGCGTGGCGGATGGATGACGAGCCGGTGAGCAGTGCGTAGTCCCAGGGGGTTGAGTCGATCTCGCGGGCCCACAGCACCATGCCATCGGCCCGCCGCATGTCCATCACGAACCCGAGAGCCGCACGGACGGTCGGCCACAGCTCCCGCACCGCGGACGTGTCGCGCGTGCACAGCCAGTGCGCCCACACGCCCGCGGCAATGTAGGCGGTGACGTTGGTGTCGAGCTTGGCGTCCTCGATGGTGGCGTCGGGCATGTAGTAGTTGAACCAGGACCCGTCGGCGTGCTGGTTGTTCGCCAGCCACCGGTATGCGGCGAGCGCGGCGTCGTGGCGACCCATGATGTCGAGGGCGATGGCGGTCTCGACGTGGTTCCACGGGTCGCAGTGCCCCCCGGGGAACCACGGGATCATCCCGTTGGTGAGCTGCAGTGACTCGATGGAGTCCGCGGTGCGGTGCAGGTCTGCCGTGGTGAGGATGCCCGGCAGGTGCGGCTGGTTGCGCGAGTCCATCACGCCGCCTTCCGTGAGTAGACGATGAGGCTCTTGCCGAGAACGGGGCTGAGCACGCGCTCCGCGAGCCGTGTGCTGCGCGGTGCGGTCATGATGTCCCACTCGAGGAACCGGCGGTATCTCGAGACCATCGGGTGGTCGTTGTTCGCGGGACCCACGGCGCACTTCAGCCACCAGTAGGGGGAGTGCAGCGCGTGGGCATGATGCGAGGCGAACACGTCGAGCCCGGCCGAGCGGAGCTTCGCCTTCAGTTCCGTCGCGCTGTAGATGCGCACGTGGCCGCCGGGGCTCTTCGGGGCGTGGTACTCGTCGGAGAGCATCCAGTTGATCTTCTCGGGCCACCATGTGGGCACCGTGACGCCGAGCGTCCCGCCCGGCTTCAGCACGCGGTGCAACTCGCTGATCGCGGTGACGTCGTCCTGGATGTGCTCGAGGACCTCGCTCGTGACGACGACGTCGAACGTCCCGTCGGCAAAGGGGAGCCGGGTGGCGTCGCCGCGCAGCGCACCGCCGTACGTGACGTCCGGAATCTCCCTCGCCTCGATCATCGCGCCGAAGGTGTTGCGGGTGCCGACCACTTCCTCCTGGGCCCAGTCGAGGGCGAACACGGTGGCTCCCTTGCGCGCCGCCTCGAACGCATGGCGGCCGAAACCAGCCCCCGCGTCGAGGAACATGGCACCGGGGCGCAGGCCCAGTCTGTCGAACCTGATGGTCAGCACGTCAGCGTGCCCTGCGCTTCTGGTTGTGGGGCATGGCGAGCACCTCGCGGTACTGGTCGACGGTGAGCTGGGCGCAGTGGCGCCAGCTCCAGCGCTCCACCACACGCCTGCGACCGGCGGCGCCGATGCGGTCGCGCAGCGCGCTGTCCTCGAGGCCGCGGCGGATTGCCGTGGCGAGTGCGTCGGCGTCGCCTGCGGGGCACTGCAGCACGGTGTCGCCGTCGGTGCCGGTGACCTCGGGGAGCGCCCCGCCGTCCGTGGCGACGAGGCAGGTGCCCGTTGCCATCGCCTCGATCGCGGGGAGGCTGAACCCCTCGTACAGGCTCGGCACGACGGCCAGTTCGGCCTCGGCGTACAGCTCGACGATGCGCTCGTCCGGCACGCCGGACACGAAATCGATGTGCGGACGCAGGCCGAGTGACTCGATGAGATCCATGCTGTGCCCCGGTCGCGGCTTTCCGATGATGGTCAGGCGGACGTCGCGCTCGGTTCGCAGCTTGGCCATGGCCTCGAGCAGGTAGCTGAGCCCCTTCAGCGCCACGTCGGCAGATGCGGTGGTGATGAGCCGGCCGGGCTGGCGCGCCACGTGCGGCATCGGCGTGAAGAGG
Source organism: Actinomycetota bacterium (assembly GCA_009920715.1). Lineage (GTDB taxonomy): Bacteria > Actinomycetota > Acidimicrobiia > Acidimicrobiales > Ilumatobacteraceae > UBA2093. The sequence continues at coordinate 4,465 of RFZO01000053.1, forward strand.
TCAGGGTCGACTCCCACGGGCACCAGCCGCATGCGGTCGAGCGGCACGTGCATGTCCTCGTGGATGTCCTTGATGCTGTTCTCGCTGACCACCACGATGCGCGGCATGCGGGAGGCGACCTTGCCCTGCATCTCCACGAAGGAGTACCAGCGCTTCAGGGACCGGCGCTTGCGCCTGGTCTTCGCGTGGCTCATCTCGAGCTCGCGGTCCTTGGTGATCGGGTGGTGGAGCGTGACGATGGTGGGGATCATCTTCTCGATCTTCAGGATGTCCCAGCCGAGGCACTGGTTGTCGTGCACGAGGTCGAAGTCGGCGGCGCGCCCGCGCAGCTCGCGGTAGGCGCGCTTGCTGAACGCGAGCGGCTCGCTGAACTGGCCGCGCAGGAACGCGGCGGTCTCCACGACGTCGGGCCACGACTTCCACTCCCAATAGCCCGGCAGGCGGCCCGGGTACTGGTCGTTCCAGATGTCGAGACTCGGCAGCTTGTGCAAGGCGATGCGTTCGTCGAGCACGGGATAGGGCTGCCCGCCGAACACCTCGACGTGGTGACCGAGATCGACGAGTGCCTTCGTGAGGTGCCGGGTGTACACACCCTGGCCGCCGACATGCGGCTTGCCGCGGTACGTGAGGTAAGCGATACGGAGCGGGCCGTCCGGGTCCCCCGTGCGATTCATAGGTTCGGAAGGCTAACTGCGGCCTTTCCGATTGGCTCCCCGCGCGCGCAGCAACAACAACCCCAGAGCCGCCACGAGTGCCCATATGTACGGTGCATTCCCCAGCCGTGAGTAGGGGGTCCGGCCGGTGTGGAGGTCGACCGTGCGCTCGATGACACGACGCTCGCTGATGCCGGTTCGCTCGAGAACCTCGCCGTCGGGCGAGACGAACGCGGAGAACCCCGTGGGGGCGACCTGCAGCACCCAGCGTCCCTGCTCGCGCGCGCGGATGCGCGACGAGGCAACCTGCTGCGTCTGCAGGATCGTCCACGTGTAGCTCGACCCGTTCGTGGGGTTGACGATGACCTTCGCCCCGCCGTCGATCCCCTCGTTCACGCGACCGCCGAAGAACACCTCCCACGAGATCGCCACGGCCATTCTCACCCCGTCGGCGTCCAGGAAACCGGGTGTCGTGCCCGGCACGGCGTCGCGCGGCACCAGGTCCACCGGCGCCCCGAGCGAGTCGAGCAGCGAACGCATCGGCATGTACTCGCCGAAGGGCACCCGGCGCTTCTTGTCGTAGCGGTCCGTGACCGACCCGTCGGGCTGCACCACAACCTGGGCGTTCGTGAAACGTCCGTCGCCCGTGTCCTCGGTGATGCCGACCACGAACGGCACTCCGAGACGGCGGGCCTCCGCCGCGATTTCGTCCCGCTCCCTGCTCTCCGCGAACGAGCCATGGCCCGTGATGTTGATGACGTTCTCGGGCCACACCACGGCGGTGCGGTCCGCGCGCGGCGCGATGGTGCGGGTGGCCGCGAGGTGCGCCTCGAACACGTCGCGCGGGTCGACGTCGCCCACGTGCGTGCCCTGCTCGCCGCCGCCCTGCACGAGTGCGTATGTCGCGCTTCCGACGTGACGGGTGGAGTCGAAGGGGAGGGCGAGCATGAGCAGTGCAGCGAGCGCGGCCGCCACCCGCAGCCGGTGCTCGGCGAACGACAGGGCAAACACCGCGAGCGTCACGAGGACGACGCCGCCCGTGCCCGCGAGGTGCGCGAGAGGAGACTGCGACTGGGAGAGTGCCATCGTCGCGAGCGGCACCCCACCGAACGGCGCGGAGAGCCGCACGGTCTCGGCGAGCGTGTGTCCGATGACGAGCGCCGGCCTGCGGTGCGCGTCCGAAGCACGCCCGACCGCGGCGGCGAGCACTGCGGCCGTGCCGTGGAGCGCACCGAAGATCAGCACGACGAGGAAGTACCCGGGGACGGTGAGGAACCACATCCACGCGAGCGACGGCACGAACCACCCTGCCGCCCACCACATGGCGGTGCGGAACGGTGCCCTCCGTCCCGCCCCGGCGGCCACTGTCGCGTACGCGGCGCAACCGACGAAGGCGAGGGGCCACCAGCCCCACGGCGGCATCGACGCGGCGACGAGCGCACCGGCGGCGACGAGACGGAGCCGGGGGATCCTCACGTGCTGAGCCTGGCGACCACGACGTAGCGCTGGCGCGTGGTCCCGCGCGGGTGGCAGGTGAAGATGGTGAGGGTCCTGTCGGAGGTCTGGTTGAGGATCCACACGGAGGTCGGCTTGACGACCATCGTCCGTGTGACCACGTACCGGTACGACCGTCCGCCCCGCATCACCGTGATCACGTCACCCTTGACCATGCGCTGGATGTCGTAGAACGGGCGGGGGTCCGCGGTCCGGTGGCCGCCGAGCACCATGTTGCCCCGCTGGCCGGGCAGTGCCGACCCGGGCCAGTGGCCGATGCCCCTGTCGTAGACGGCGTCACTCGTGCCCGAGAAGATCGGCGAGGTGAGGTTCAGCCGCGGGATCGAGACGGAGCCGACATGCCGTCCGGTGGGGATCTGTGACTGACCGGTGCCCCGTGCCGAGACCTGGCTGACCGGCACCGCGGGCAGCAACGACACCGCGCACAGGACCACGGGGAGGATCGCCCGTCCGGTTGCTCGTCGCATGACTCAATTATGGGTGTCGAGGTGGGCGAGCGCCGAAGATGCCGCAGTGCGTGCCTGCTGGATGCACGCGGGGATGCCGATCCCGCGGAAACTTGCCCCGGCGAGGAACACCCCGGGTGCGGCCTGCTGGAGCGACGCCTCCGTGCGCGCGAGCAGGGCAAAGTGGTGCGGACGGTACTGGGGGAAGGACTCGCGCCACCTGGTGAGCCTCACCTCGGTCGGTGCGAAGTCGACACCGAGATGGTGCTTCAGGTCCGCGAGGGTGAGGTTCACGAGTGTGTCGTCGTCGTGGTGCATCACGTCCATCCCGTCGCGGCCGAGGGACACCCGCAGCACCTTCGACCCGTCGGCCGGGTTCCAGTGGGCCCACTTGTTGGAACCGAACGAGACGGCGGTGACCCAGCGCTGGTCGGGCTTCGGGACGAGATAGCCGCTCCCGGACCATTCGCGTCGCCACTGCTCCGCCGGCACCGCCAGGGTGACCATCACGACCGAGGCGTGGTCCCACCCGGCGAGAGCATCCGCCGCATCGGCACTGAGGCCGCGCACGAACCCCGCACTGTGCCGCGCGGGGGAGGCGATGATGACAGAGTCGCAGGAGTGCGCCGCGTCCGCGGTGGCAACCAGGTACCCGTCGTGGGTGCGCGTGATCTCGGTGACGGCGGAGCCCGTGCGGATGACCCCGCCGAGGGAGGTGACGCGGTCGGCAAGGGTGTCGACGAGCGATCCCATGCCTTTCATCGGCACCGCAAACACCGGTCCGGCCTGCGCGGGAACCTTCCGCGCCTCGGCGGCGGCGAGCAGCAGGCTGCGTCGCGAGGTGAGAGCGTTGATCTGCGGCACCGCCTCGAGGCTGAACGAATCGGTGTCGGCGGCGTAGATGCTGCCCACCAGCGGGTCGACGAGACGTTCGTGCACCTCGCGTCCGAACCGCCTGCGCACCAGACGACCGATCGAGTCGTCGTGGGGGATGCGGGGAACCAGTGGCTCGAGCGCGGCGCGCATTTTTCCCCGCGTGCTGAACAGGCGGCTCGTGGCGAACGCGCGCATCTTCGCGGGGACACCCATGAGGATGTCGCCGGGAATCTCGTGCAGCCGGTCGTGCCACACGCACGCGCCGGCCCCCGTCGGTGACGTGAGCGCCGCACCGAGACCCAGGTCCGCGGCAAGCTGCGTTGCCCACGGCACCCGTGTGAGGAATGCGTCCGCCCCCTCGTCAACACCGGGCAACCCGGCGAACGGAGAGGTGCGGATCAGGCCGCCGGTGCGCGCCGCCGACTCGAGCACGGTGACGGACGTCGGCCGGTGCGCATCGGCGAGAACCGAGAACGCGGCCGAGAGGCCGGTCACCCCGCCACCGACCACGACGACGCGGCGCTCGTGCGTCACGCCGCCGCCACCCGCCTCGCTAGCGCGGCCATCACCGCGGAGTCGTCGTTCACGCATGCGGTGCGGGCGAACGCGAGCCCGAGGCCTTCTGCGTGTCGTGACGCCTCGATGTCCAGGTCGTAGAGCACCTCCAGGTGGTCAGCCACGAACCCGCATGCGCTCACGAGGACACCGTCGATCGGCTCGTCGGTGGTGCGCTGCGCGCCGAACGAGCTGATGACCTCGAGGATGTCGGGCCCGATCCACGGTTCGGGTGTGCGGCCCGCTGACTGCCATGCGATGGACCACTGCGACCAGCGGGTGAGCCCGGCCTTCGCGGCCACGGCCTCCGCGGTTGCGCGCAGCTCGGTGGGGTAGGGGTCGCCCCCGTCGATGATGCGCTGCGGGAGCGAGTGCGCCGTGAAGAGCACCTTCGTGTTCTCCGGCATCGACGCGAGTCTTGCGCGCATGTCCGCGGCGAGGAAGTCGACGAACGCAGGCTCGGTGGCCCAGGAGTCGATTCCCTTCACCTCGATGCCGTGCGGGGCCGCCGCCTCGCGCACCCGGCCGATGTACTGGCCGATCGAGTAGGAGGAATAGTGCGGGGCCAGCACGAGGCCGACGATGCGACGGAATCCGGCGGCGGCGACCTCGGCCACGGCCTCCTCGATGAACGGGGTGGCGTGCTTCAGGCCGAGAGTCACGTGGTACTGCCCCGGCTCGATCGCGTCCAGTTCGCGCTGCAGCGCGTCACGCTGCGCCTCCGTGAGTTGCTTCAGCGGGGAGAGTCCGCCGATCGCGTCGTAACGCGCGGTGAGTTCCTCGAGGAGCTCGGGTGTCGGCGGGCGACCGCGGCGGATGTCGGTGTAGTACGGGAGGATCTCGTCCTTGGTGCGCGGGGTGCCGTAGGCCATCAGCACCACTGCGGTGCGGTTCTCGTTGCTGGCGGGTGTGGTGGTCACCGTTGGGTCCTTTCGTGGACGTAGTCGACGATCGCGTGGAGCACGCCGGGGTCGGAGTCCGGCTGCACACCGTGGCCGAGGTTGAAGATGTGGCCGGGGTGCCCGGCGTTGTCGTCCAGCACCGATGCGGCACCGCTGAGGGCGGTGTCGGTTCCGGCGAGAACGAGAGCCGGGTCGAGGTTGCCCTGCACGACGGTGTCCGCACCCAGCCTGCGCCGTGCGTTCGTGATGCCCGTGCGCCAGTCGAGCCCGATCACCGCGTTGCCCACCGAGTCCATCGACTCGAGCAGGTGGTCGCAGCCGATGCCGTAGTGGATGCCGCGCACCCCGGGGTGCCGTTCGGCGAGTGCCGAGAACACGGCGGTGGTGTGGGGCCTCACGAACCGGTCGTAATCGGGCCGCGAGAGGGCGCCGGCCCACGAGTCGAACACCTGGAAGGCCTCGGCACCCGCATCGAGCTGGGCGGAGATGAAGGTGACGGAGTGCTGCACGAGACGTTCCATGATCTCGTGCCACAGCACCTCGTCGGTGCGCATGATCCTCTTCGTGTTCTGGTAAGTGCGGCTGGGCCGCCCCTCGATGAGGTAGCTGGCCACCGTGAAGGGTGCGCCCGCGAAGGCGAGCAGAGGGACGCGCAGCTCGCGCACCAGCGCGAGCACGGTGTCGGTGACGTACTCGATGTCACCGAGCTCCAGCTCGCGGAGGCGCGGCAGGTCGGCGCTGGTGCGCAACGGATGGGGTGTCGCTGTACAGCACGGCCGCATCCACGCCGTAGCGACGGACCGGCTGGAGGGTGATCTCCGCGGCGAGCTCGGGCTTCTTGATCGCCTCGAGGATGCTCCCCTCGCCGCGCACCGCGCGGTACTCGGGCAGGCTCCTGCCGGCCTGGCGCATGAACCACACGGGGGTCCTGTGCGCCGGCTCACCCGCCGCGGCGGCGAGGAACGGGTCGTGCGGTTCGCTCGTCATGCCGTATGGCTACTTGTGGCGGACCCGTCCGCGCAACGCGGTGAAGGCCAGTGTGAAAGAAATCGCCGCGACCATGCCGGACGCGAGGAACGCCTTGAGGATGGCGTCGCCGTCCCAGCCGGTCATGAGGAGGGCTCGCATGCCCGCGAGCAGGTACGTCACAGGGTTCCAGTCGGCGACCGTGGCGAGCCACCCTGTCATCTGCTCCTGCGGGACGTACATCGGGTTGCCGGTCTTCAGAGCGATCGCGTAGGGGAAACCCGTGAATGCAATGCCCCAGGAGATGCCAATGGCGAGGAAGACGAGCATGCCAAGCACCCCCGTCTCGAACCACACGCCCAGCACGGCACCGAGGATGACCACCGGCACGCACATGAGGGTGATCACGGCGAGGTCGGCGACCATCAGGCCGAGCAGCAGCGTGGGCCGCGCGACGGGGGTGAGGAGGAGCCGGTCGAGGTACCCGTCCTGCACGTCGATCACGAGGCTGCCCGCGCGGCTGATTCCCGTGACGGCGAAGATGATGGACACCGGCAGCTGGAAGGCCTTGAAGTCGAACCCGGGGGGCAGGTTGCCCTCCACGAACGACTGCAGCGAGCCGATGTTTATCATCAGGAAGAAGAGCGGCACCACTAAGCCGGGCACCACGGCCTCGGCATCGCGCCGAGTGAGACGCACGGCGCGGAGCGCGACGGAACCGAGGTCCCGCAGGAAACCGGCGCGACGGGCGAGGAGCGGGCGGGTGTCGCTCACGCAGTCTCTCCTTCTTCCATTCGGTTGCCCGTCATCTCGAGGAACACGTCGTCGAGCGTGGGGGTGCGCAGCGTGAGTTCGTTCACCTTCACGCCCGCACCGCTGAGCGCGACGGCCACGGGGCTGAGCGCGGCGCCCCCGTCGGAGACCCCGACGATGACCCTGTCACCCTTCACCTCCACGTGGTCGAGCCCGTTCACCCCGCGCAGCGTGTCACCTGCGAGTGCACCCTGTCCCTCGCCGACGCTGACGATGACGACGTCGGACCCGATGGACCGCTTGAGCTCGGCGGGCGTGCCGTCGGCGACGATGCGGCCGCGGGCGATGATGCCCACGCGGTGGGCGAGGGCATCGGCCTCCTCCAGGTACTGCGTGGTGAGGAAGATGGTCATGCCCATTTCCTCGTTCAGTCTCCTCACCTCCGCCCACACGGAGGCGCGGCTGACGGGGTCGAGACCGGTGGTCGGTTCGTCGAGAAAGAGCACCTCCGGCTTGTGGACGAGCGCCGCGGCGAGGTCGAGCCTGCGCTTCATGCCGCCCGAATACGTGGAGACCATCGCATCCATCGCGTCGCCGATGTCGACCAGCCTCTCGAGGTCCGCGATGCGCTCGTGCCTGGCCGCACGGTCGAGACCGTAGAGGCGACCCTGCATGTCGAGGATCTCCCGGCCGGTCTGCTTCGGGTCGAGCGCGGACTCCTGGAGCGCCACGCCGATGCGCAGGCGCACGTTCTCGGTGTCCCCCGCGATGTCGTGCCCCGCGACCCTCGCCGTGCCCGATGTGGGGTTGAGCAGCGTGGTGAGCATCCGCACCGTGGTGGACTTGCCCGCCCCGTTCGGGCGATCCGGGTGCGTGCCGGTGGGTGGGCCGTCACCAGTTGGTCGCGCCAGTGCACGGGTCTCTCGCCGCCACCCGAGTCGACGACCCGCCGGAGCGACCGCAGCAACTGTTTCCCGAAACCCATCTCCACCGCCCGCGTGTCGGCGGCGAACTCCGCGCCCTTGCCGACGGAGTTCCCGATCCACTGGGCCACCGTGATCGCGGAGAGGAACACCCACGACACGATCGTGAGGATCCCCGCGAGCGTCCGGCCGACGACCGCGGCCGCCGGCGACCTCCGCTCGAGGGTGTCGCCCGCCGCCTGGGCGATGTTCTGCAGCTGGTAACCGACGCGGGCGAAGAGGACGATGGGGATCGTGAGCCACTGGTTCACCGTGAGCGCGACGGTGTGCATGCCGAGGTGGTGGCTGAGCTCGTGCGCGAGGACACCGGTGAGCTCGTCCTCGGTGAGGTTGTCGACCGCCCACCGCGACACCACCATCAGGTGGCCGCCCGTGGCGAACGCGTTCAGGTCGTCGGAGTCGATGATCGCGAGCACGAACCTGGACTGCGGGATGTGGTTGCGTTGGGCGACGACGGACCACGCACCGTGCAGCCGCTGACGTTCCTCCCGCGTCGGCGACCGCGCGCCGATGATGCGCTGCAGCACGAGGCGCTGGGCGGGCTGCCAGAAGAGGAGCACGCCCAGCACCAGCCACACGCCCGCGAACAGCGGGTAGGGAACGTCGACCACACGGTCGGTGACCCACCAGAAGGCCGCGACGGACGCCGACCAAGCGGGCAGGAGGGCGATGACAGGCAGCACCGCCGCGACGGCGTGGCCGTCGATCCGTCGGGACGACCCCATCCGGTCGGTGCGCGCCATGGTGGTCAAGTCCACCAGCACTGCGTCGGCGAGTCAATGACCCCGGGACCCGCCGGGAGGGGA
>RFZO01000054.1 GCA_009920715.1 Actinomycetota bacterium
ACGCCACCTTGAGGATCGCCGTCACCATGATGTTGACGAGAGAGACGGGGATGAGGACCTTCCAGGCGAACCCCTGGAGCTGGTCCTCGCGGAAACGCGGGTACGAGAAGCGCACCCACATGATGAGGAACGTGAGCACGATCATCTTCGTGAAGAGGATGAGCGGGCCGACGATGTTCATCCAGTTGTCCATGTCGGACAGCGAGGTCCAGCCGAACCAGCTGAACGGCACGCCCCAGCCGCCGAGGAAGAGGACCGCGGCGATCATGGAGAAGACGCCGGCCGTGGCGAACTCACCGATGAAGAAGATGAGGAAGCGGAACCCCGAGTACTCGGTCATGTAGCCCGACACCAGTTCGGACTCGGCGATCGGCATGTCGAAAGGTGTCTGGGTGAGTTCCGCCTGCACCGCGATCATGAAGACCACGAACCCCACGACCTGGGTGAGCAGGTACGGGTTGCCGAGACCGTCCCACCCGAACATGGAGCCGGCGTTCTGCGCGACGACGATCTTCTGCAGGTTCATCGTGCCGGCCTGGATGACGACGCCGATGACGGCGAGCACCATCGGCAGCTCGTACGCCACCAGCTGTCCCGCGGCGCGGAGACCGCCGAGCAGCGAGTACTTGTTGGCACTGGACCAGCCCGCGATCAGGATGCCGAGCACCGAAACCGAGGACACCGCGAGCGCGTAGAAGATGCCCGCCTCGAAGTCGGTGAACCACGCATCGGGACCGAACGGGACCACGGCGACCAGCAGGAACGTGCTGGAGAGAACGATGAGCGGGGCCAGCTTGAAGAGGAACTTGTCCGCCCGGGCGGGGTGGATGTCCTCCTTCTGCAGCCACTTGCCGACCTCGGCGAACAGCTGCAGCGACCCGTATGGGCCCGCCTCCATGGGACCGAGGCGGCTCTGCATGAACGACATCATCTTGAAGAGGAACAGGTACACCACGGTGCCCGCGGGCAGGAGGACGGCGACCAGCCCGCCCAGCACGCGCAGGAGCGACTGTGCCCAGTAGGGCACGTCAGCGGCGAGGAGCGACAGCATCAGCGATCGATGTCCCCGAGGATGAAGTAGAGCGAGGCGAGGATGGTGATGATGTCGGGGACGTACACGCCCTTCAGCACCCACGGCACGATGGAGATGTTGTTGAAGGAGGCGCTGCGGATCTTCACGCGGAACGGGCCCTGGTCGTTCTTCGACACGACGTAGTAGCCCATCTCACCCAGGGGGTTCTCGGTGCTGACCCAGGCCTCGCCCTCGGGCACCTTGATGATCTTCGGCACTTTCACCATGACCGGGCCGCCGGGGATGGTGTCGAGGAGCTGGTCGACAATGCGCGTGGACTCGCGCACCTCCTGCAGGCGCACCCAGCAGCGCGCGAACGAGTCACCGTCGGGGTGGGTGATGACCTTCCAGTCCACCTTGTCCCACGCCATCGCGATCTTCTGGTCACGCCGCAGGTCCCAGTCCACGCCGCTCGCCCGCAGGTTCGCACCGCTGAGGCCGTACTGCAGCGCGACCTCCTTCGGGATGACGCCGATGCCTCGTGTGCGCGACTGGAAGATCTCGTTGCCGAACAGCAGGTTCTCGATCTCGTCGCAGAAGTTGCGCAGCTTCTTCATGACCGAGCGCGTCTCGTCGATGAAACCGGCCGGCAGGTCGTCCTTCAGGCCGCCGATTCGGTCGAAGTTGGGGTGGAAGCGACCGCCGGTGGCCGCCTCGATGAGGTTCAGCACGTACTCACGGTCGCGGAACGCGAAGAACACCGGGGTGACGGCACCCAGCTGCACGCCGAGGTCGCCGAGGAAGAGCGAGACGTTCGCGATGCGCGACAGCTCGAACAGGATGGTGCGGATGTGCTGTGCCCGGGGCGTGGCCTCGATGCCCATGATCTTCTCGGCGGCGAGGATGAACGGGACCTCGTTCGCGAAGCTGCCCAGCCAGTCGATGCGGTTGACGAGCGCGGTGACCTGCGGGAACGTGCGCACCTCGGTGAGCTTCTCGTAGCCGCGGTGCATGTAGCCGGCGGATGGCTCCGCCCACACGACCTGCTCGCCGTCGAGACGGGCGATGATGCGGAGCGTTCCGTGGGTGGCGGGGTGCTGCGGGCCGATGTTGAGGGTCATGCCCTCGGTCTCGAGCTCCACGTTCACGCGGGCGTCGGCGGCCTGCGCCGCGATGTAGGAGAGTTGCTGGCGGTCGCCGAGGAGTGTCATGACTGCTCGCTCTCTTCCTCGTTCTCGTCACCCGGCAGCGGCTCGACATCGACGATGCCCGGCCAGGGCTTAACGATGCGGGCGAGCAGGGGGAAGTCCTTGCGCAGGGGGAAACCCTCGAAGTCCTGCGGCAGGTAGATGTGGCGCAGGTCGGGGTGGCCGGCGAAGTTGATGCCGAACATCTCCCACGTCTCGCGCTCGTGCCAGTTGGCTCCCGCGAAGACGGGGACGATCGATTCGACCGTCATGGAATCGTCCGGCACGTCGCACTTCAGGTTCACGCCGCTGGTGGAGCCGGGCATGACAAGACGGGCAAGCAGCTGGAAGCGTGTCGCGCCGCCCGCGTAACCCTGCCTGATGCTGCTGTCCCGCTCGGGTGGCGGGGCGGTGGGGTCGTCCTCACCCTTGCCGAACGGCGAGGGCATCCAGTCGATGGCCGAGAGGAAGCAGAAGTACGTGTACCCGAGCGACCGGACGGCGTCGACACTGGCGCGCCAGGACTCAGTGGTGACCCGCACCCAGATGTCGTCGTTCGGCTTCATCAGCGAGTCGGCGGCGTTCGCGCCGAGCACACCGAGGATGGCGGCCAGCTCGGACTCGCGGCGCTCGTCGCGCGGCGCCTCGGTGGTGTCAGCCTGCGACAACGGGAACACCTCCCCGCTCCGCGGATTCGCCGTCGACGGCGTTCATGGGCACCGTGCCCTCGCCGCGCCAGCGCGCACCCATGTCCTCGTTCTTGATGCGCTGCTGCAGCAGGACGATGCCCTCGAGGAGCGCCTCGGGACGGGGCGGGCAACCGGGCACGTAGACGTCGACGGGGATGATCTGGTCGACACCCTTCGTGACGGAGTAGCTGTCCCAGTAGGGGCCGCCGCAGTTCGCACACGAACCCATGGAGATGACGTACTTCGGCTCGGGCATCTGCTCGTAGAGGCGCTTGATGGCCGGCGCCATCTTGTCCGTGACGGTGCCGGAGATGACCACGAGGTCGGCCTGGCGCGGGCTGGCGGGCAGCGGGATGACACCCAGGCGCATGACGTCATAGCGGGGGGAGCCGAATGCGGCACCCATCTCGATGGCGCAGCACGCCAGGCCCCACTGGTACACCCACATGGAGTAGGAGCGGCCCATGTTGAAGAGAGTGGTGAGGGGCTTGGGCAGCCTCCCCCTGTCGACAAGACCCACGAGACCGGCCCCCTACACCCAGCGCAGGACGCGCTTGCGCCATGCGTACACGAGGCCGAGGACGAGGATCGCCACGAAGACGCCCATCTCGACGAGTCCGAACCCGGCGTACCGCTCCAGTTGGGTCGCCCAGGGGAAGATGAACACGGCCTCCACGTCGAAGATCACGAACAGCAGGGCGTAGACGTAGTAGCGGATCTGGCTCTGGGACCAGCCCTCGCCGACCGGGTCGACGCCGCTTTCGTAGGTGAGGAGCTTCTCCTCGGAGGGCTTGTCGGGGCGCAGGAGCGCCGAGATGCCGAGCAGGAGCCCTGCGATCAGGAAGGAAGCGAGCCCGAACCAGATCACGGTGAGGTATGACCGCAGGAACTGAGACATCGGTTCCGAAACTACTACGGGGCCAACATCTGCCCCCAACTTCGCAGGGCGCGGGAACAGCGTCCCGCACTCATGTCACACGGCACGTGTCCGTGTGCGCGGCAGGTGCGCGGTGGTCACAAGTTCTCTTGTGCCTCCTCGTGCGCCGTGTGCTCCAGGAACCAGTCGACAAGGCGTTCCGTGCGGGGCCGGACCTCGTCCATGCGGGTGCCCGTCTCCTCGAGCAGCCGCCCGGGGTTGACCCCGGCGTCGGACAGTTCCTGCGCCCCGGCGCCCCGGGACCAGTGAGCCACGATCGACGCGGTGACCTCCGGGTGGAACTGGAGGCCGAGGGATCGACCGGTCACGAAGGCCTGCGGGGACACGGGACTGTCCGCCAGGGCAACGGCCCCGGAGGGGACCGAGAAACGGTCGTAATGCCACTGAAACCATTGCCCAGCAAGGATTTCCGCCCCAACCACCCCCGCCGACTCGGGGATGCTTGTGACATTGTGCCACCCGATTTCGGGTCGCTCGGACCGCTCCACGCTGCCCCCGAGGGCCATGGCCAGCTGCTGGGCCCCGAAACACACCCCAAGAACCGGCACCCCACGGCGGTGGGCGGCCAGCAGGAAGGACCGTTCGGCGGATGTCTCCCGGGCGATCGCCTCCCAGTACGCACTCCACGACGACCCCATCGACACGATGAGGTCGAACGCGGCCGGGTCGCCCAGTGACCCGGGGTCCTCCCGCGAGTGCTCCGTGAACGAGAAACCCCGCTCCCTCAGGGCATGCCCGAGCAGACCGGCATCGGTGTCCTCGCTGTTTCCGATCAATGCCGCGCGCACGACCACTACGGTATTGCCCTGATGGGGCGCACTGACACTTATGACGGTCCCATCTCGGCCGACGCGGTGCGTGCGGCCCGGGAGGCCGGGCGCGGCACCGTGAAGCACACCCCCATCACCGAGTCAGCGGCGCTGTCAGAGAGGTGTGGCGGGAGCGTCGTGCTGAAGGCCGAGAACCTCCAGCGCACGGGGTCCTTCAAGATCCGCGGTGCCATGAACAAGATCGCCACTCTCGGGGACGCGGCCGCGTCCGGTGTGGTCGCCGGGAGTGCCGGCAACCACGCCCAGGCGCTGGCCTTCGCCGCCCGGCTCCGCGGGATCCCGTGCGAGATCTTCGTGCCCGCAGGCGCATCGCTGTCGAAGATGGAGAGCGTGCGCAGCCACGGCGCCACGCTCTCCGAAGGTGGCGACACCCTCGATGCCGCGGTCACGAGGGCCCGCGAGCGCGCCGCCGCCACCGGCATGAACTTCTGCCACCCTTTCGACGACCCCGCGGTGATGGCCGGCCAGGCCACTCTCGGGCTCGAGTTGCTCGAGGACATCCCCGATCTCGCGCGCGTCATCATCCCCCTCGGCGGCGGCGGTCTCACCGGCGGCGTGGCCTGGGTGCTGAAGCACGCGAACCCCGCCATCGAGGTGATCGGTGTGCAGGTGAGGGCATGCGCGCCGTACGCCGGCATGCCGCCCGCCGACGGACCGATCGTCACGCTCGCGGATGGCATCGCGGTGAAGTGGCCGGGCGAGGTCACGCGGCCCGTGATCGAGAAGTTCGTGGACGAGGTCGTCGTGGTCGAGGAGGACTCGGTCGCCGACGCGATGGTGCTGCTGATGGACCGCGGGAAGCTCTACGTGGAGGGCGGCGGCGCGGTCGGTGTGTCCGCACTGATGACCGGCGCGGCGCGCACATCCGCGCGCGGGACCACCTGTGTGGTCCTCTCCGGCGGCAACGTCGACCTCGGTGTGGTGCCCGGGCTCATCCGCCGCAACGAGACCCAGGCGGGCCGCAGGTTGATCGTGTTCGCGCGCATTTCCGACAGGCCGGGCGGACTCGCGGGACTGCTTGCCCTGTTCGCCGCGAACGGTGCGAACATCGTCGAGGTCGAGCACGTCCGCGAGGGTGTCGACCTGCACGTCCGCGAGACGGGCGTGCAGGCGGTGCTCGAGGTTCGCGGTCCCGACCACGCGGATTCGGTCATCGCCGCGGTGCGCGCCGCCGGCTACGGCATCGAACGCGTCGAGCCCCGATGAGCGCGCCACTCATCGCGGTGCCGGGTCGCCGGAGCGACGAGGCGAAGAGCATGCGCACTCCGGTCGTCGCCGCGGGTCGCTTCTACGTCGATGCCATCCAGAGGGCCGGCGGGATCCCGGTCGTCATCCCGCCGAACGACGACGCGGCCGCCGTGCGCGCCACCATCGACCGTTGCGACGGCGTGGTCATGCTCGGCGGCGGTGACGTCGACCCGCGCAGCTACGGCCAGACCGAGCGGGCCCGCCTGTTCGGCGTGAACAGGTCGCTCGACGACTTCGAGATCGGTGCGCTGCGTCACGCGGTCTCGCTCGACCTCCCCGTGCTCGCGGTGTGCCGTGGTCACCAGGTGCTGAACGTCGCGATGGGCGGAACCCTCGTTCAGCACCTCGACAACTTCGAGGAGCACCGCGGCGTGCTGCACTCGGTGAACGTGGTGGCCGGCTCGCGGGTGGCCGCAGCGATGGGCACCACCGAGCCGCTCGCGATGTCGTACCACCACCAGGCGATCGACCGGCCGGGCACGGGCCTGCGCGTTGTCGCCACCACCGCCGACGGCACCATCGAGGCGGTCGAGCACGAGACGGCCACCTGGGTGGTCGGCGTCCAGTGGCACCCGGAGGACACGGCCGCCGAGGACCCCGCGAACCAGGGCCTCTTCGACGCTCTCGTTGCGCGGGCACGCCGCTAGCCGCGGCCGTTCAGCGGTTCTTCCACTGCGGGGTGCGCTTCTCGGCGAACGCCGTTGCCCCCTCGCGCGCGTCCTCGCTGCTGAAGACCTTCGACGTCGCCTCGCGCTGCTTGTCTGCGCTCGGCTGCCCGAGTTCGTCCCACATGAGTTCCTTCGTCCAGCGCACTGCGAGCGGACCGTTCACTGTGACTCGCCCTGCCAGCGCGGTCGCCGCGGGGAGCAGCTCTTCACGTGCCACGACCTGGTTGATGAGGCCCAGTTCCAGCGCCCGCTGCGGGGTGATGGGATCGCCGGTGAGACCCATCTCGAGCGCGACCGCGAGCGGGATCCGGCGCGGGAGCCTGGTGCCCCCGCCCGCGGCGTAGAGCCCCCGCTTCACCTCGGGGATGCCGAAGCGCACGCCGTCGACAGAGACCACGAGGTCACACTTCAGCACCAGTTCGAAACCGCCGGCGAGAGCGTGACCGTTCACCGCCGCGATCAGCGGCTTCTTCGACGCGAACGCCTTCAGGTCCATGCCGGCGCAGAAGATCTTCTCGCCCGCACCGGTGAGGATCACCGCACGGACGTCATCGTCGTTCTCGGCGCGCTCGAACGCGGCGACGAGGCCCTCGCCCACCTCCGCGTTCAGCGCGTTGCCCGCATCGGGACGGTTGATCGTGACGGTGAGGATGTTGTCCTTGAATTCGGTCAGTACTGCCATGCGGCAGACAGTACCGATGGCCTCAGGCCGCGGACGAACCGACAGCGATCAGGTTCTTTCCCGGCCCGCGTCGGCCGGTCACGCGGGACACCGCGCGGGACAGCGGGATGATGATGCGGTCGTACACCCCGACCGCCGCTCCGCCCAGCACTCGGCGGCGCACCACCCTGTAGGCAAGCCAGTACGGGACGATTCCCACAGCATCGAAGCTGCGCACGGACACCGTACGGAGTCCAGCCGAACGGATGACCGACGACAGTTCCCTGCGGCGGTAGCGCCGGTGGTGGCCGGACACCGCGTCCATCGTGCCGTAGAGCGACGGCATCGCCGGCACGAAAATGACCACGTTCCCTCCGTCGCGCAGCATCCCTCGCGCGCGGACGAGCTCGCCGGTGTCGTCCTCGATGTGCTCCAGCACGTTCACGTACAGCACCGTGTCGAACGTGCCCGTGAGCCCGCTGGTGGCGAGGGTTGCATTCAGCACCGTGGCGCCGCCGGCTCTCTGCCCGATGCGTGCGTGCAGCGACGGGTCCGGTTCCAGTGCCGTCACCCGCCGGCCTGCGGCGACGAGCCTCTCCGTGACGAGCCCCAGGCCTGCACCCACCTCGAGCACGTCCGCGCCGATGTGCGGGAGCAACTCGTCGAGGATGATGCCGGTGGACACGGGAGTGGCCGAGAGGACCTCGAGCTCGCGCGCGGCGTTGTACTCGTCGGGCCCGGCGGCACCGTGACCGGCGGCGAGGAAGTCCCGCTGCCTACGGCGGACCATGGCGGCGACGGATGCGATTTCGGGCAGGTCCCGCACGGCCCGAGCAACCTGTACGGTGCGCAGGTTTGACCTGCCGCCGAGTCTCGGGCGGAAGATGATGGGTGTCTCGATCACCTCGTAGCCGCGCGAGTGCGCAACCGCTATCGCGGCACCGAAGAACGAGAACCCGGAGAAGCCGGTGATGTCGCGCCGGATCGCCTCCACCACCCCGCGGCCGTAGACGCGGAAACTGGTGGTCGGGTCCTTCACGTGGCGCGGCACGCCCGCGAGATGGAGGGCGACGGCACTGGCCCGTGAGAGGACACGGCGCGCCGGGGACAGCCCGTAACACCTGCCCCCTCGCGTCCAGCGCGAACCGATGGTGATGCCCGCACCGCGGGCGATGTGCGCCCGCAGCAGGTCCCCCATCTGGCGTGCGTCGTGCTGACCGTCCGCGTCGAGGTTGATGACGTAGTCCACCGACGGGTCCTCGAGCGCGGCAGCGAAACCGTGGAGCACCGCACCCCCGAGGCCCGCGCGCGGGCCGTCGACCACGTCGAGTTCCAGCCCGAACGCAGTGCCGAGACGGCGACAGAGTTCGTGGAACTCCCCCGACCCCCCGTCGTCCACCACGAGCACGCGGAACGACCAGTCGAGCCGGGACAGTTGACCGGTCGCCTCGGTGACCTCGCCGAGCACCGACTCGATCGTGTCGGACTCGCTCATCGTGGCGAGCAGGACGAGTGCGCGCCTCATTCCGCCGCCGGACTACCCGGCTGCACCGACCCGGTACACGCTGATGAGCTCGGCGGCGTCAAGCAGCCAACCGGGGAAGAACCCGACGAAGAGGGTGAACGCGACGGTGGAGACGATGACGGCGCCGGCCAGGCGGGGAACCGCGGGGCTGCTGTCGTCGGCAGGGTCCTCAAGCCACATGCTCACCATGATGCGCAGGTAGAGGAACGCGCCGATGACCGCCGCCACCATCGCCGCGACGGCGAGTGCGTAGCTGCGGGCCTCGACGGCGCTCTTGATGACGCCGAACTTCGCCACGAAGCCGCCGGTGAACGGGACACCGGCCTGGGCGAGGAGGAGGGCGGTGAACCCGAGCGCGAGCGCGGGACGGCGTCTCGCGAGACCGCGGAAGTCGTCGAGGGAGGTGGCACCGTCACCCTTGCCGGCGACGACGAACACCACGGTGAACGAACCGATCACGAGCACCGTGTAGAGCAGCAGGTACGTCATGGACGAGGCCATCCCGTTGCTGCCGGTGTGCGCCGCGGCCTCCACGCCGACCAGGATGAACCCGGCGTGCGTCACGGACGAGAACGCGAGCATCCTCTTCACGTTGGTCTGCACGACCGCCAGGACGGAGCCGACGAACACGGAGGCGACGGCGAGCAGCCACACCACCGGACGCCAGTCGTCGACGCGCCGCTCGAGTGCCGTGGCCAGGACACGCAGGAGGGCGGTGAACGCGGCGACCTTGCCGGCGGACGCCATGAACGCGGTGACGGGTGACGGCGCACCCTCGTACACGTCGGGCGTCCACACGTGGAACGGCACCGCCGACACCTTGAACGCCAGACCGACGAGCAGCAACCCGATGCCCACCAGCAGGAGCGCGTCGGCGCGCTCGATGGAGAAGGTGGTGTCGAAGGTGCCCATGATCTCCGTGAGGTTGGTGGACCCGGATGCCCCGTAGACCAGCGCGATGCCGTACAGGAAGAACGCGGATGCGAACCCGCCGAGCACGAAGTACTTGATGCCCGCCTCCTGGCTCTGTTCGCGGCGGCGGTTGCTGGCGACCAGCACGTAGAGGGACAGGCTGAGCGTCTCGAGGCCGAGGAACAGCACGATCAGGTCGTTCGCGCTGAGCATGATCTGGGCACCCATCGCCGCCGTGATGAACAACGCGTACAGTTCGGGGCCGTCGTTGCCCTCGCGGGTCAGGTGGTCATGGGTGACCAGGGCGACGAGCCCCAGTGCGACGGCGACGATGATCGTGCCGAAGACGGAGAACCTGTCCACAGAGACAACGTCCGCGAAGGCGGCCTCGGTCCCCTCCCGGCCGATGTCACGCCATTTGAAGAGTTGCTGGATGACCACGGCGACGCTGGACGCCGCAGTGACGACGGCCCACGTGCCGCGCGGCCAGCGGGGCACGAGCGACCCGAGGAGGAGCACGGCGCACACCGTTCCCAGCCAGATGAGGAGCGGCAGGACGTCGGTGAACGCGAGGTCGGGGCCCGTGAACGCGAGGAAGTTGTTCATCTCACTCTTCCTCCTTGCCGTGGTCCGACGCGTGCTCCGGCGCACGGTGGTCGCTGTGCTTCTCCACGTGCTCGATCAACCTGTCCACACTGGGCTCGATGCGCTCGAGCATGGGCTTCGGGTAGATGCCGGTGAAACCGATGAGGCCGATGAAGCACAGCATCAGGGCGCCCTCGCGCAGTGTCATCTCGCGGAAGGTCGAGTTGGCCTCGTCCGGCTCGCCGTGGAACACGCGCTGGTAGGCCCAGAGCAGGTACAGTGCCGCGAGTATGACGCCCGACGCGGCGACCACGGTCCACCAGCGCGCCGTCTCGAAGGAGCCGATCAGCACGAGGAACTCGCCGACGAAACCGTTGAGACCGGGAACGCCGATGGAGGACAGCATCACCACCATGAACGCGGCGGCGAACACCGGGGCCACCGACTGGATGCCGCGCAGCTCCGCGATGGCGCGCGTGTGCCGGCGCTCGTAGATCATCCCGACGAGGAGGAACAACGCACCGGTCGACACGCCGTGGTTCACCATCTGGGCCACGGACCCCGTCAACGACTGCGACGTGATGGCGAACGTGCCGAGCACGATGAACCCGAGGTGTGCGACGGACGAGTACGCCACCAGGCGCTTCAGGTCCGTCTGCATGGTCGCCGCGACGGCGCCCCAGATGATCCCGATGGTGGCCAATGTGAGGAACAGGGGCTTGGCCCACACGGCCGCCTCGGGGAAGAGGTACAGCCCGAACCTCAGGAAACCGTACGTGCCGAGCTTCAGGAGGACGCCGGCGAGGATGACCGAACCGCCGGTGGGCGCCTGGGTGTGTGCGTCGGGGAGCCACGTGTGCAGCGGGAAGAGCGGCACCTTCACCGCGAACGCGACGGCGAACGAGAGGAACAGCCAACGGCCGGTGGACACGGCGAACGAGGACTGCTCCGCGATCGTGACGAGGTCGAAGGTGAAGTACCCGATGTCGCGGCGGGCGAGAGCGGCGGTCGCGATGATGCCGACCAGCATGAAGGCCGACCCGAACATGGTGTACAGGAAGAACTTCGTGGCGGCGTACACCCGTTTGTCGTAGCCCCACCCGCCGATCAGGAAGTACATCGGCACGAGGACGATCTCGAAGAAGATGAAGAACAGGAACAGGTCGAGGCTGAGGAAACTGCCCATGACGCCCGCCTCGAGGAGCAACAGCCACGCGAGGTAGCGCTTCTCGTCGTGGTGCGGGTCGATTCCCACGATGACGAGCGGGAAGAGGATGCCCGTGAGGACGACGAGGAAGAGCGAGATGCCGTCGACGCCGAGATGCCACGAGATTCCCCATGCCTCCACCCAGTCGTGGCGGGACACGAACTGGAACCCTCCCTCGTGGGTGGAGAAGGAGGCGAGCAGCCAGATCGACATGCCCGCCGTGACCACGGAGGAGAGGACGGCCGAGAGCTTCACCCATTCGGGGCGACGGTCGCTGAGCAGGGCCACCAGGAGCGACCCGAGAACCGGCACGAGGACGAGCGCGGAGAGGATGGGGAATGACGCGGAGTGCCCCGCGGCCGCACCGGCTGCCGACACGAGCATCACAGCACTCCCCTCAGGAGGAACCAGGCGAGCATCGCGACCACCGCGATGCTGATGATCGCCGCATACGAGCGGACGAAGCCGTTCTGCACACGGCGGAGCAGACCGCTGAGGGCCCGCACCTCGATCCCGACCCCGTTGACCGCACCGTCGACGATCCTCGCGTCCACGTCGGCGACAGCCTGGAACGCGGCACGGCCGGGGCCGCCGACGACACCCGAGATGGCGGCGTCGTAGCGCCAGCCATCAGCGAGGATGCGCGGCTCGACCGGCCTGGCCTTGCCCTTGGCGTACACCGCGACGGACGCGGCGATGCCGGCGGCGGCGATGACAACCGCGAGACCGAGCAGCAACCACTTGTTGTCGTACGCCCAGGTCTTCTTGATGTCGGCCTCACCGAACTCGATCACCGGTTCGAGCCAGTGTTCGAGGAAGTGGAGATCCTTGCTGAAGGGAAGTTGCAGTCCGCCCCCGACGATCGACAGGCCGGCCAGCACGACCAAGGGCAGCAACATCGTGGGAGGGCTCTCGTGCGGTTCGAAATCGCCGTGGGCCCCGTGCTCCTCGCTGCGGTCCTTCCACCGGGCCTCACCGAAGAACACCATGATCACCTGACGCGTCATGTAGTACGCCGTGAGCAGGGCGGTGAGGAGTCCGACGACGTAGAGGATGGGGCTCTTGGCCAGGGCGAACAACAGGATCTCGTCCTTGCTCCAGAAGCCGGCGAACGGCGGAACACCGGCGATGGCCAACCAACCGACGATGAAGGTGACCGCGGTGACCGGCATCAGGACGCGCAGCGCACCCATCTTGCGCATGTCCTGCTCGTGGTGCATGCCGTGGAT
>RFZO01000055.1 GCA_009920715.1 Actinomycetota bacterium
GCGAGCAGGCCGAGCGTGCGGTCGTAGTCGGTGCCGCGCAGTTCCTCGGGCATCTCGATGCCGGCACCGAACAGCAGGGAGAACGACTGCGGCACGGGGGCAGTGAGGATCACGGCGTCCGCGGGGTGGTCGACGGCGTCGTCGGTTTGCACCTGCCACCCGTCACCGTCACGGCGGATGGAGAACACCAACTGGTTGCACCGCACGTCGAGGCCCGTGGCCAGGTGCTTCGCGAGCGAGTTCATGCCGCCCGTGCCGACGTAGCGGGGGTGGCCGTCCTGCTCGCCGAAGCCGCGGCACCACTCGTGCACGACACCGTCAGCGAGCCATCGGTCGACGTGCGCGCGGAACCCGTCGCTGCGGACGGTGAAGAACTGTGCGCCGTGGTCCAGCCGGGCGCCGGCCATGCGCCGCGTGGCGAGCCGCCCGCCCGGGCTGCGTCCCTTGTCGAGAACGGACACGTCGTGGCTGGCCTCGGTGAGCTCGCGCGCGGCCATGAGACCGGCAAGGCCTGCACCAACGACGATGACGCGCATCAGACCGCTTCGCGCGCGGCGCGGCCGTGGGGCACGTAGGCCTTCTCCGCGCGGCCGAGGAACTCGAGCAGGATCCGGTTGAACGTGGTGGCGTGCTCGATGTGCAGCCCGTGGGCACCGCCGCTGATGATGACGAGCTCGGCGGTGGGGATGAGCGAGGCGATCTCCTCGGCGTCGCCGCGCGGGGTGAGCACGTCCTGGTTGCCCACGACGACCATGGTGGGGCAGTCGATGTTGGACAGTTCTGCCTGGAGCTGGTCGGTGGTGCGCAGGATGGCGCGCACCTGCGACACGAACGCCCCGGCAGGGTTGAACAACTGCAACGGACCCATCCAGCCGAGGGCCGGGAGGAGTCGGCGGAAGGAACGCGGACCGATCATCCAGCGAGCGGCCTCGCGCCCCACGGCGCCCATGCCCTCGGTGGCGGCAACGTCCGCCCAGGACTGCAGCAGTTCCTCGCGCCACTCGTGGTTGCGGCACGCGGTGGCCACGAGCGTGAGGGAGCGCACGCGGCTGGGGTGCTTCAGCGCGATGATCTGGCTGATGGCCCCGCCCATGGACAGCCCCACCACGTGTGCGGACTCGATGCCCGCGTGGTCCAGCACCGCAATCGCGTCGTCGGCCATCTGCTCCAGGTCGTACGTTCCCTCGGGCTTGTCGCTTCGGCCCGCGCCGCGGTTGTCCAGCGCGACGGTGCACCAGCGCAGCGCGAGCGCGGCACGCTGAAGGTTCCAGGAGTTCTTCTCGGCACCCAGTCCCTGCACGAACAGAACGGGAGGGTTGCGGCGGAACCCGATGACCTCGTAGTGGATGCGGACTCCGTCGGACGCGGTTGCGTGGGGCACGTCAGGCCACCTGCCGCCTCGCGGGGATGCGCTCGACGCTCGGCCACTGGTACATGCGCTCGATCACCTGCGTGGTGCTGTGCACCGGTGCGAAGCGCAGCAGGTGCGCGGCCTCGTTGCTGGCGGCGAGCCTGCCCTTCTCCAGCAGCTCGGCGACATGGTCCGGGATGGGTGCGCCGGCGAGGCTGCTGATGTTGCGCGCCAGCCACCAGCCCGGTCCAACCGATGGCATCGGCACGCGCCGTCCGGCGGTGATAGCGCGGAGCATGCTGATGGCGCCGTTCGCAACGATGTTGACGACTCCGTTCGCGTCGCGTTCTGCACCCTGCAGGAAGGCGACGGCGGCGTCGTGGTCCTCGACGACGCTGAAGATGGGGTTCAGCAGACCGTGGTACGGCACGACCGGCAGGCGAAGGACCCGGCCGAGCGGGCTGGGCACGTGGGCCCCGAGCACCGGCGCGAGGCGCAGCGTGCACACGTTCACGCCCTTCGCGATGCGCAGCTCCATGGCCTGCTGCTCGATCACCGCGCACATGCGCCCGTACGTGGTGGTGGGCACGGTGGGCGAAGCCTCGGTGGCGATGTCGGGGGAGTGGCCGGCCGCACCGTAGATCTCGATGCCGCTGCGCACGACGGCCGTCTCGAGGGCGGTGGCCTGGTGGGCAGCCTGGAACACGGCCTTCGCCACCGATTCCGTGCATTCCTCGGCCTGGTCGGTGGCGAGGCGGGCGTGGGGCTCCCACACACCGACGTGCAGGATGACGTGCGGGTTGAAGTCGGCGATGAGCTCGGTCATCCGCTCGGTGTCGGTTGCCGACACGCGGACGAACCTGGCCTCGCGCAGGTTCCTGCGCGGGGGATCGACATCGAACCCGAGGATGTCGCCGGCCCACTCGGTGCGCTCCACCATCGAGGCGACGAGGGAACCGAGTTCGCCACCCATCCCGGTGACGAGTACGCGGCGCCCTTTCACGTCCCCCAAACTATCCGCGACGGGTCACGCGGCGCGGCTCAACGAAGTCCGCGGCGGGAGACGTGCAGGTTCTCAGCGAAGTTCGTGGACGTTGAGGATGAGTTCCCGCGCCCACGTGTCGAGCTGGCGGCCGCCGATGCGCTCGGTGATGATGATCGCCTGCGACGGGTCGTCGATCATTCCGCTCCAGCGGATGTAACCGCCGATGATGCCGAGCAGGCGGTCGCCCACTTCCTCGGCGTGCATGATGATCTTTTTGTTCGCGTTCATCAGGTCGTGGAGCTCGCGGTAGAAGGGCTTCAGGAAGGTGTTCAGGTCGTCGGCGCCACTCAGGGGGCGGTGGCGGTACTGGAGGTTCAGTTCCTCGTAGGCGTGCAGGTTGTGCGGGGCCGCGATGATGGAGACGATCAGGTCGAAGTGGTTCTCCCGCAGCCAGATGATCTCCTCCTGGCGGCGCACACGGCGGTGGTTCTCGCCGTAGCCGCCGGGGCGCTCGCAGATGGCCAGCTTGTCCTTGATGACCCAGGTGAAATTCCGTGGGGTGATGCCGAGGGCCCACTTTCCGCGCAGCTTCGGTGGCATCCGGGTCTCCTCGTACGTTCGGCTCTCGGTGTCCGCGACGCTGCGAACGAGCCGTCGTAGAAATTAGCCCAGATCGACGATGGTCATCCGCTGTTTGCTGCGACGAATTTGTCTGTTCCCGCCGATGTCGCACCCCGGAACCCTGCCCCGTGCGACCTCCAGGACCCGTTCGACTGTTGCCTGGTCGGGCGGGTACGGGTCGGCGAGCCATCTCCTCACGGCCCTGCGTGCGAGCGGCAACGGTGCCGCGGCGAGTGCGGGTGCGTCGGTGGGGTCGATCTGCGAGGCGAGTTCGTCCAGGAGTGCGCCGTCGTCGCGCATCACGTCGGCGGTGCGCACGAGGATCGGCACGGGATCGCGCTGCGAGATCGACGCGAGCAACGGGAGCAGCTCGGCGCGCACGCGGTTGCGCTGGTGCGCGGGGTCGTCGTTCGTCTCGTCGTGGACGGTGGTGATGCCGAGCTCGCGGCACAGCGCATGGGTCTCCTCCCGGCGGAGCGCGAGCAGCGGGTGCGCGGTGCCCGGCTCCATCGCGGAGAGGCCGGCGGTGCCCGCGCCGCGCAGCAGGTTTATGAGCACAGTCTCGGCCTGGTCGTCGGCGGTGTGGCCGGTCATCGAGCCGGGCGGCAGCGCCGCGAACCGGGCCTGTCGGGCACGCGCCTCCAGGTTCGGACCAGGCTCCACCGTGACGGTGCGGGTGACGAACTTCGCGCCGAGGCGCGCGGCGACGGGGGCGATCAGTCCCGCGTCGCGGGCTGAGCCCGGTCGGATGGAGTGGTCCACGTGCACGGCGGTGACGTCCAGACCGTGCGCGACAGCGAGAACCAGCAGGGCCATCGAGTCGGGGCCCCCGGACACCGCGCAGTCCGCAGCAGTGCCCGGCGGGGGGAAGTTGCAGCGGGCGAGGAGAGAGTCGACCAGCGGGGACCGGAGCGGCTCGCTGTTCATGGTTCCGAGTGCGGGGTTCCGGACCTGGTGCCGGGGATCGCCGGGTTCGCCGGCGCCGCGGCTACTTGCGGGCAGCCTTGCGCTGGAGACGGTTCGGGTACTTCGTGGCGGTGACCTTCACGACGTACCCCACGAGGGTCTGGACGATGAGGCCCGCCGCCGCGAGGAGAAGGACGAGACCCAGCCAGAAATGCCAGACGACTGCTGCGAACATGACGTGAAGGATAGTCAGGCGAGCCAGTCGTCGCCGAAACAGCCCTCGATCTTGGCCATGAGTCCAGCGGGCATCTCCTCGCTGCTGGCCTTCGTGCGCACGACCCGCTTGAGCTCGCCGTGGAAGTCGAAGACGCCCTGGCAGTCCGGGCAGGTGCGAAGGTGACCCATGACCTCGGCGAACTTGCCCTCGGGGAGTTCCTGGTCGAGGAAGCGCTCGAGTTCCTCGAGCGTGCCCTTGCAGTCAGCGGCCATCTGAGATCCCGTTCCTTCCTCAGTCCGGTTCCTTGACGAGCGACTCGTCCACGAGCCCCCGTTCCCTTGCGAACTCGTACAACCGCTTCTGCATTGCCTTTCTTCCCCGGTGCAGGCGGGACATGACCGTACCGATGGGTATGTCGAGCATCTCCGCGATCTCCTTGTAGGAGAAGCCGTCCACGTCGGAGAGCAGCACCGGCATCCGGAAGGTCTCGGGCAGCTCCTCGATGGCTGACTTCACCTCGTCGTCGGTGAAGAGCTCCATCATCTGGTCCTCGGCCGAGGGGTTGATGCGGGACTGGTCGATGGTGCCGAGGCGCCTGAAGAGGTACAGCTCCTCCACCTCGTCGAGCTCCACCTCGTCCGGCCTGCGCAGCTTGGCGTTGTACTTGTTGATGTAGGTGTTGGTCATGATGCGGAAGAGCCACGCCCGCAGGTTGGTGCCGTCCTGGTACGAGTCGAACGCGCGCCATGCCTTCAGGTACGTCTCCTGCACCAGGTCCTCGGCGTCGGCGCGGTTGCGGGTGAGACGGAACGCGTGCGAGTACAGCTGCGCCGCATACTCCATCGCATCCTTCGGGAAGGTCTCTCTTGAGGCCACGTCGCACCTAGTCGATCTGTTGCGAGAGGTCCGCCACGGCGAGGCCGAGCGCGTTCGCGAACTTCTCGAGCGCGGACGCAATGTGCTCGCGCTCCTCAGGCTCGAACTGCTCGACGACCGCGAAGAGCAGCGTGCGGCGGCGGTCGGTGACCTTGCCGTGGACCATGCGACCGCGCTCGCTCGGTGCCACGAACACCACGCGGCCGTCGCCGTCGTGGGAGACCTTCTCCGCGAGGCCGTCCTTGATGAGTCGCTGGATGGCGCGGGTGGCGGTGCTGGGGTCGACCCGCAGCGACTCGGCCAGGTTGCCCATGCTGACGGAACCGTGCATGACCAGTTGCTCGAGCGTGTCGAACTGGCCGGGCTCGATGGAGTAGTCCTCGCCCTCGAAGATGAGCTCGCGCATCGCGTTGTTGGCGGCGCCGCGGCGCAACTCGCGCCACGCGAGGGCGATGCGCGCCGCGAGCTCTCGCTCCGACTCGATACTCGGGTCGATCGGCTTCTTCACTTCCCGCATCCCTCATTAGGGTAGCCACATGTCGGAGGGGGCGGACCAGCAGGGCGGCGAGATGCAGACGCCCCTCGATGTCCTCGGCATCATGGCCAGCCAGCAGGCGATGCTGTCGCCCGGACTGCGCCACATCGAGATGTACACGCGACGCGGCCTGCTCGGCATCCTGTGGCACGAGCCCGGCGACAGGGCCCGCGACGCGGGAGTGGTGATGATGGGCGGCGCGATGGGCGGGTTGATGGGCCCCGGTGACGCGCTGTACCACCAGTTGGGTGAGGATTTTTCGGCCCGCGGGATCCCGGCCATGCGCATCAGCTGGCGCAAGCCGAACGACATGGACGCGTGCTGCGTGGACGCCGCCGCGGCCGTGCAGATGATGGTGGGCACCGGTTGCGAACGGGTGATCCTCATGGGCCACAGCTTCGGCGGTGCGGTCGCCGTGCGCGTCGCGGTGGGACTGTCGGCCATGGTCACGGGTGTCGTCACGTTCGCCACCCAGTCGGCCGGCTGCGAGGTGGCCGGCGGTCTTGCCGGCCGTCCGCTCCTCATGTTCCACGGTGACCGCGACGAGATCCTGCCGGTGGAGGCCAGCGAGGTGGTGCGTGCCATCGCCGGCCACGGCGAGCTGCGCATCATGCCCGGCGACGGGCACCTCCTCGCGAAGAGCCACGACATCATGCGCGAGGAAGTCAACGCGTGGTGCGACACCGTGTTCGCACTGGGTGAGGAACAGCAGTGAGCGTCCCGTCCGCACCGGCGGGGTCACGCAACGGCCCCAGCAACGTCGTCGTCCTCCTGCTCGACAGCCTGAACCGCCACGAGATCGGCGCGTACGGCGGCCGCAACTTCGACACCCCCAACCTCGACCGTCTGGCGGCGCGCAGCATCCGCTTCACCAACCACCACACGGGTTCGTTGCCGTGCATCCCGGCGCGTCACGACCTTCTCGTCGGTGCGTGGGACTTCCTGTGGAAGCCGTGGGGCTCGATCGAGCTGTGGGAGAAGCCGATCACCGCGTCGCTGCGCGAGGCCGGGGTGGTGACGCAGCTCATCACGGACCACCCGCACCTCTTCGAGGTGGGCGGGGAGAACTACCACACGGACTTCACCGCGTGGGCCTACGAGCGCGGGCACGAGAGCGACCCGTGGTGCACACGGCCCGACGAATCGTGGCTGGGCGCACCGTCGTACGGGCGGGGCCACACCCACTACGACAACTCGCGCGGCTGGTTCCGCAGCGAGGAGGATTTCCCCGGCCCGCGCACGATGCGGATCGCGGCGCACTGGCTGACCACGCACGCACCCGTGCACCGTGCGAAGGGTGAGCGGTTCATGCTGTTCGTCGACGAGTTCGACCCGCACGAGCCTTTCGACACCCCGGAGGAGTGGGCCACCCGCTACGACGACTCGTGGGAGGGCCCACACCTCATCTGGCCGCCGTACGCGGTGGACGCGAAGGCCAAGGGCATCATCGACGACCGCGACGCCCGCCAGATCCGCGCCCAGTACGGCGGGAAACTCTCGATGATCGACCACTGGCTGGGGCGGGTTCTCGACGCACTCGACGAGACCGGTTCGTGGGACGACACTGCCGTGATCCTGTGCACGGACCACGGTCACTACCTGGGAGACAGCGACGTGAAGGGCCGGGACATCTGGGGCAAGCCCGGTGTCCCCGTGTACCGCCCGCTCGGGCACATCCCGCTGATGGTCGCGTGGCCGGGCGCCGCACCCGCGGTGAACGACGCGCTCACCACTTCCACCGACATCCACGCCACGCTCGCGTCCGTGTTCGGGGTGGACATCCCGCACGTCTCGCACGGCAGGTCTCTGGTGCCGCTGATCGACGGTGACAGCACGTCCGTGCGCGACTGGCTGCTCACCGGTGTGTGGGGCCGCGAGGTGCAGCTGGTGACCGACGAGTGGCGCTACACCCGCGGGCCGCAGGGTGACAACGCGCCGCACTCGATGTGGTCGAACAGGTGGAGCACCATGCCGGTGGCGAGCCGCCCGGACGTGAGGATGCCGATGCCTGACTCGCGCGCGTCGCTCGACTACATGCCCGGCAGCACCGTGCCGGTCATCCGCCAGCCGTTCCGCGCAGGTGACCTGCTGCCGTTCTGGGCGTACGCGGCCGAGTACCAGACCATCATGTTCCACCGCGGCGAGGACCCCGACGAGAGGATCAACCGCATCGACGACGCGGTGGCACGCGACGCCGAGGAACTGCTGCGCGCGGCACTGGTCAGCGTGGGTGCACCCTCCGAGCAGTTCGAGCGGCTGGGTCTGTCGTAGGCGTCAGGCGCCCGTGCGCCGCCGCCCGCCCCACGCGAGCCACACGAAGAGCACCCCGCCGAGCAGCATCAGCACCGCGATCATCCCGCCGCGCGGCAGCACGTAGCGGATCTTCACGTCCGCGTTAGGTGCCGCATCGACGACAGGGAGCACACCGGCAAGGGACGACACGGGCACGTCGGTGCCGTCCACCGCGACGCGCAGGCCCGGGGTGAGGGGTCGGGCGAGAACAACCTTGCCGCCCGCGGCATGACTGGTGCCGAGACGTTCCTTGTTCTCGGTTCCCCACAGCACCCAGTGCGCCGACTCGGTCACCTTCGTGAGCGCGTAGTCGCGCGGCAGGGCGGCGTCGAGCCACTGTTGCTGCTGGCCGCGCTGCACGAACAGCTGGGTGACACCGAGCAGGTCGATCCAGTAGCGACCCGTGGTGGGTTCCGTGGCAAAGAGCTGCTTCGCGGTCTCCTCCGTCGACCACCCGAACACGCGGGTGCGGAGAAGGTCCTCCAGACCTTCGTGGGGCATGGCGGAGTATCCCGTCACGAACTCCACGTCGATACCGGAGGCGAGGATGACATTGCCGTCGGCCATCTCGGCGGCCGTCACCGATCCCTCGGGGTTCGGGATGAGACGGAACCTCCCGCGCTTCTTCTCGATGGTCTGGGCACCCGCGAGGTCGCCCTGCAGCGCGAGCACGCGCTGGCCGTCCATCGCGGCGTACTGCCGGGCAATGGCCGAACGCGACGACGGTGTGTTGCGGTCGCCGGGCATGGCGGGCGACGGGCTGGCCATCACCAGGTACACCGTGGTGAGCACCACCGACGCCGCGAGAACGTGGGGGAACCACCTGCGCCGCCCGGAGAGGAACATGCGGTGCGCGAGCGCGATCGCCACGAGAAGACCGACGGTGAGGAACATGGGGTACAGGCGCGGGCGGAACGCCGTGAGGGCGAGCCATGCGACAGGGGCGATCCACTTCCACGCACCGGTGAAGCGGCGCGGGTCGTGCTGCTCGTCGCGCGCGGCGTGCATGGCCTGCGCCGCGACCATCACCACGAGGAACGCGGCGAACGGCTGGAACCTGAAGGGCCACCGCGTGGGGCCGAGGATGCTGGGGCCGAACGTGCCGACGCACACGACGGCGGCGGTGACCAGGTCGACGCGCACGGTGCGCCGCACCGCGGGGGACGTGGCCACCCAGTACGCGGCGAGAGGGAGGAACCACGCGATGTAGGTGATGGGCTCGAACATGAACCCCTGTCCCGCGAAGCCGTCGATGTACGGCTGGCTGAACGGAGACCAGGAGAAGAAGACCGCGTCGAGATGGTGGGTGAGGAACCCGTCGTTGAAGAGACCGTGGGGAGCGCGTGCGGCCCAGTCGGCGAAGAGCTGGGCGCTGACCCAGGTCGGTGCGGTCAGCAACGCAGTGGCAAGACACGCCGCCGCGTACCGCACTGCCTCCCGCGCACCCCACGACCGTTCCGCGAGCTGCTGGACCCCGACAATGAGCGCGACGACCCCGGCCGCGATCATCGCGTGGGGCCAACCCGCGGTGACCAGGAAGAACCCGCTGACGGGGATGGTGACGGCGAAGCGGATGTCCCGTCGTGTCCACCAGACCGCTGCCACGAACCAGGAGAACCACGCGAACCCGATGAGGGCCGGTGTCCAGCTGCCCGCGTTCCAGTAGAGGAGATGGACGTTGAAGGTGACGAAGAGCGACGCCGCCACCGCGAGCGCCGGCGGTATGCGCACGGCGCGCGCCGCCACGTACGCGCCCGTCACGGTGACGAGGAGATACAGCAGCGCGATGAGCATTGCGTTGCGCGCGAGGTCGTCCCCCATGGAGGCGATGGCGTCGCGCACCGGGGTGAGCGGGTTGAACACGCCGAACTGGATCTCGCCGGTGACGAGGGAGAGTGCCCATGAGCGGCGGAACCCACCGATGTCACCGATCCCGTAGCCGTTCTCGTGGAGTGCCCTGAATGCACCCATCATCTGGTGCTCGACGTCGTCGCGGTAGAAGAATCGGCGGTTGCGGGCCCAGACCAGCAGAACGGTGACGACGGTCAGGACTTTCGCCGCCGCCAACGCGGCCAGTTCCGTCCTCAGCCTGCTGCGCACGGTCCCATTGTGGCAGTCAGGAATGTTCGCCTGTCGTTTCCCTGTAGGGGCAGTGACGGCACTTGTTGTCGCAGCAGTAGCCGCGCTGGATCAGGTACAGCTCGGTCATCACCATGAGGCCCGTGTCGGGGTCGGTGTAGTAATCACGACCGGCGGCGACTGCTGCGCGGTGTGCCTCGGCTGGACCCATGGGGGCTGATGCTACGGGCGGTACACCTCGCGGCGGTGGCCGACCCGTATGACCTTCACGATGAGGACGCGGTCGTTGATCTCGTAGATGATGCGGTAGTCGCGCACCCTCACCCGCAGATTCGGCGAATTCCGCAAGCGGGCAGACGACGGTGGTCGCGGGTTGACCGAGAGCATGTCGACGGCGGTGGCGACGAGGCGTTGAACGTCCGGCGGGAGTTTCTCGAGTTGTCGTCGCGCGGATGGGGTCCAGGTGATCGTGAATTGGGGCATCAGAGTCCCAGGTCTCGTTTCACTTCCTCCCACGGGATCGGTGGTTCGGGGTTTGCCTCCTGCTCGGCCCGGTACTCGTCGATGGCCGCGAGGTCCTCGAGGGTCTCGAGCGCGTCCATCAACTCGTCGTACCGCTCGTAGCTGATGACGACGGCGGCGGGCTTGCCGTGTCGCTCCAGGATCACCGCCTCGGTGCCTGCCAGTTCGATGACCTCGGCCATCTTCTCTCTTGCTTTGCTGACTGCCATGCGGGCCATGTGGGAAAATGTACAAACTTCGGGGCAGGAACGTACAGAACCCATCCACCACTGCCCCCCGAAACGGGGTGAAGATTCCTCAGCCCGGCCGTCCGCCGCGGCAGAGGGGGATTCCATGAACAAGTCGCAGATCCTGGCGGCCGAGGCTCTCGGCACCTTCATCCTGGTGATGGGAGGACCGGGCACCGCGGTGCTCGTCCCCGGTTTCGACGGCAAGGTGCTGATGGTCTCGCTGGCCTTCGGCCTCTCGTTGCTGGTCGCGGCGTACGCGATCGGGCCGGTGTCCGGGTGCCACATCAACCCGGCCGTGACCATCGGCCTGGCGGCGGCGAACAAGGTGGAGCGTTCGCTCGTGCCCAGCTACATCATCGGCCAGTTGGTGGGAGGCGCCATCGGCGGTGCGGCCGTCCTCGGCATCGCGGGTGGCGTGAAGGGCGGGTTCTCCGCCAGCCCGGCGAACTTCGCGGTCAACGGCTGGGACGCGCTCTCGCCGTCCGGCTACGGCTTCGCCTCGATGGTGCTCGTGGAGATCATCCTCACCGCGGTGCTCGTGTACGTGGTGCTCTCCACCGGTCACCAGAAGTTCGCCGCGGGCATGGGCGGTCTCACGGCCGGCGCGACGCTCGCCCTCATCCACATGATCTCCATCCCGGTGGACAACACCTCGGTGAACCCGGCTCGTTCCTTCGCGATGGCGATCTTCGCCGGCGGCGACGCGGTCTCGCAGCTGTGGGCGATGTTCGTGTTCCCGATCATCGGCGGCATCACCGGCGCGATGCTCTACAAGTTCATCAACGACTGACGTGACCCATCCCGCACGCGCGGGTCAGGAGAGCTCCTCGGCGCTGATGACACCGTCACCGTTGGTGTCGGTGCCCTTCAGGCCGGCGTTGCCGGGGAAGATGACCTTCCACGTGGCGATGTCGACGAGGCCTGTCTTCAGGAGCGAGTTCTTCGTCTGCACGTCCATCACCGCGCGCACCGTGCCCACGCCGAAATAGCCGTCCACGTCGACGTCGTGGCCGAGTGCCTTCAGCGCCTTCTGCAGCACCCTCACCGCGCTGCCCGAATCGCACTTCTCGAGCGGCAGCTTGAAGTTGTCCACCCACCGGTCGCACTCGCCGCGCAGTGCCTCGTTCACCACGCTCTCGGGCGGCGTGCAGCCGGTCTCGGCGACGTTGCGCAGGGCGACATTTGCCGGCCAGATGCGGCACTGGATGGCGAGTGACGGGACGTCGGTGGTTGCCATGGGCTCGAGGTCAGCACGGAAGCACGACACGCGCCACAGCGTGAGCGGGAGGGTGGTGTCGCATGTTGCCGTGGCCCGCCACGACCCGGCCGACTTGTTGAACAACTTCACCTGCCGGCACCCGGCGTCGGGACAGTTCCAGGTGTCGCGGTCGAGGTTGCCGACGGCCCAGTTCTCCGTGCAGGTGCCGAGCACCATTTTCGACTTGAACGCGGCACGGAGACCCGCGGCGTCGCACTCGACGACCGGCTCGTCGACGGTGGAGAGAGGGGGCTCGGTGGTGGTGGTGACGACGGTGGAGGTGGATCCAGCGACCGAGTCGGCCGTTCCGCTTGTGCCGTCGGTGGAGGTACCCGAACCGCCGCAGGACGCGAGCGCCGCCGCAACCGCGAGGACGGTGAGCACGCGCATCCTCATGCGGGTTCTCCCGGCATGGCAGGTCGGTCGTCGTTGGCCGAAGCCACGCGAATCGCCACCCAGATGAAGAGGAACTGGAACGGGAGGCGCACCCACGACACGATCTGCTCGGGGACCGTGCGGTCGCGCCAGTCCCAGGTCATGTAGAGGTTGGCGGGGTAGACCAGCACGTACAGCCACGCGGCCGCGATGGCCCCGCGACGGCGGGTGGAGGGGCGCAGCAGCATCACGCCGATGATGACCTCGGCGGCACCGCTCGCGTACGTCCAGAACGACTCGGACGGGGGCAACCACGGCGGAACGATGTCGTTGAAGAAACCGGGGCTGGCGAAGTGCATCACGCCGGCGAAGAGGACGAACACTCCCATGACCGCGCCGATGCGGTTCCAGAACTGAGTGCCGTCCACGGAGCGAACCTACC
>RFZO01000056.1 GCA_009920715.1 Actinomycetota bacterium
CGCCAGCTCGGTGCGCGTCACCCTCTCCGGTGGCGAGGAGAGCGAGTGGGACTACGTGATCGCCGCGGACGGCATGTGGTCCCCCACGAGGAAGATGCTCGGACTCGCCACCGACGGTTACCTCGGCGAATGGCACGCGTTCCGCCAGTACGTGGGGAACGT
Organism: Actinomycetota bacterium; assembly: GCA_009920715.1. Lineage (GTDB taxonomy): Bacteria > Actinomycetota > Acidimicrobiia > Acidimicrobiales > Ilumatobacteraceae > UBA2093. The sequence continues at coordinate 163 of RFZO01000056.1, forward strand.
CACCGGGCCCGCGGCGACGGAACTGCACGTGTGGTTCGAGCCCGACCTCCTGCCGGGATACGCGTGGAGTTTCCCCCTGCCCGGCAACCGCGCCAATTTCGGGTTCGGCATCCTGCGCGAGAAGGGCCACAGCGTGCAGCACATGAACGAACTGTGGCGGGACCTCCTGTCGCGGCCGCACATCACTTCCGTGCTCGGTGACGGCTTCACCCCCGAGGGGCGCCACACCGCGTGGCCCATCCCCGCACGCGTCGACACCGCAGTGCGGTCCGCGGGTCGCGTCCTCTTCGTCGGCGATGCGGTGTGCGCCACCGATCTGCTCACGGGCGAGGGCATCGGGCAGGCCCTCGAGACCGGCATGCTCGCGGCGCAGGCCGTGAATGAGGGGCGCACGCCCGCGGACGTGCGCGCCCGGTACTCACAGCTGCTCGACCGGCACTTCCTCGCGGACCACAGGATGTCGGCGTCGCTCGGGCGCATGCTCGCCAGCCGCACCGTTGCCGAATCCGTCCTCCGCCTCGTCGACTCGAACGGCTGGACGCGCCGCAACTTCGTGCGGTGGATGTTCGAGGACGAACCGCGGGCCCTCGTGCTCACCCCGCGGCGCTGGCACAGGGGTTTCCTGAAGCGTCCGGGTGCATACGCGGCCCGGTAGCCGTACTAGGTTGCGCGCATGCGCACACGACTGACGGAAATGCTGAACATTGAGCTCCCGGTGATGCTCGCGGGTATGGGGGGCGTGTCCTACAGCGACCTCGTCGCCGCCGTGTCAGAAGCCGGCGGCATCGGCACGTTCGGTGCGGCGCCGATGAGCACCGACCTGCTCGTCTCCGAGATGGCGAGGGTCCGTTCCATGACGAAGAAGCCCTTCGGCGTGGACCTGCTGACCGCGTCGCCGGACTCCGTGATGCGCAACATCCAGGCGGTCATCGAGGGCGGGGCCAGCATCTACGTCGCGGGCCTCGGTGTGCCGCGCGAGGTCATCGACGAACTGCACCGCCACAACATCCTCGTCGGCTCCATGTGCGGCAAGGTCCGCCATGCCGTCGCCGCCGTGGCGTCGGGCTGCGACTTCGTCGTCGCCCAGGGCACCGAGGCCGGCGGGCACACCGGCACGGTCGCCACCATGGCACTCGTGCCGCAGGTGGTCGATGCGGTCGGTGACAAGGTCCCCGTGGTCGCCGCGGGGGGCATCTTCGACGGTCGCGGCCTCGCGGCGTCGCTCGCGCTCGGCGCGGACGGCATCTGGGTGGGCACGAAGTTCATCGCCACCCACGAGGCCCACACCGGCCAGGGCTACAAGGAGAAGATGGTCGAGATCAACGAGGACGACACCGTCGTCAGCCGCGCCTACACCGGCAAGACGTGCCGGGTCATCCGCACCTCGTGGACGCAGCAGTTCGAGGACCACCCGGAGAAGCTGAAGAAGTTCCCCGAGCAGGTCATGCTCGCCGCGGGTGCGGGGGTGCAGCAGCTCGGCTCGGGTCCCGACGTCATCCTCGACACCGACAAGGCGTTCATGGCGTGCGGCCAGGCAGCAGGCGCCGTGAAGGAGATCGTTCCTGCGCGCCAGGTCGTGGAGGAGTTCATGGAGGGCTGCCGCCGCACCATCGACCGCCTCGCCTCGCTGCGGTGACGTCGTCCACCCTCGCCGCGTGCGGGGAGACATGGGACTCCTCGATCATGCCCGTGCTGTGCGACTACGTGCGGGTGCCCAATGTGTCGTCGGCATTCGACCCCGCGTGGCGCGAGAACGGCCACATGCAGCGCGCGGCGGAGATGCTGCGCGACTGGTGCGCGGGACAACCGGTCGAGGGGATGCGCATCGAGCTGCTCACTCACGAGTCGCTCAGCCCGTTGCTGCTGATCGACATCGAGGCCCACCGCAGCCGGCGCACCGACACCGTGCTGCTCTACGGCCACCTCGACAAGCAACCCGAGATGACGGGTTGGCGCGAAGGTCTCGGTCCGTGGACCCCGGTGGTCGAGGACGGGAAGCTGTACGGCCGGGGCGGCGCGGATGACGGCTACTCCGTGTTCGCCAGTCTCACCGCCGTGGCGGTCGCCCAGCGCGAGGGCCGGGAGCACGCGCGCTGCGTCATCCTCATCGAGGCGAGCGAGGAGAGCGGCAGCGTCGACCTGCCGGGATGGCTGGACTTGCTCGGCGACAGGATCGGCGACCCGTCACTCGTCATCTGTCTCGACTCCGGCTGTCTCGACTACGAGCGCATGTGGGTCACCACCTCGCTGCGCGGGCTGGCGGACGGCGTCCTGCGCGTCGACGTGCTTGACGAGGGCGTGCACAGCGGTGAGGCGAGCGGCGTGGTCCCCTCGTCGTTCCGCATCGCGCGGAACCTGCTGGACCGCATCGAGGACTCCGCCACCGGGGAGATCCTGCTGCCGGAGTTGCACGCGGACATCCCGGCCCACCGCATCGCGGAGGCACGGGACACCGCGGCCGAGTTCCCCGAGCCTGTCGCCGCCCACTACCCCTTCGCCGGCGGCACCCGGCCCATGACGGACAGCGTGTCGGAACAGCTTCTCAACCGCACCTGGCGGCCGACGCTGTCGGTCACCGGGGCCGACGGGCTCCCGCCGACGGGCAGGGCGGGCAATGTGCTGCGCCCCTTCACGGCGCTGCGGCTCTCGTTCCGTCTTCCCCCGACGTGCGATGCGTCCGCCGCTCTCGGTGCGGTGCGACACGCCCTCACCGTGTCGGCGCCGCACGGGGCAACGGTCACGTTCGGGGACACCCATGCCGCCGACGGCTGGAACGCGCCGGACCCCGAGCCGTGGCTCGTCGCCGCACTGGACGAGGCCTCGACCGCGGCGTTCGGCAGACCAGCGAGGAACTTCGGCGAAGGTGGTTCGATTCCCTTCATGGGCATGCTCGGGGAGAGATTCCCGCGCGCCCAGTTCGTGATCACCGGGGTCCTCGGGCCCGGGTCGAATGCGCACGGCCCGAACGAGTTCATGCACATCGAGACCGCCAAGCGCCTGACGGCGGCGATGTCCATGGTCCTCACCGCCCACGCGGTTCGGCCGTAGGGTCGGCCCGTGTTCTCCCTGCTGCGGCGCAACCGCGACATCCGTCTCGTCTTCGGCGCCCAGGTCGTGTCCTACATGGGCGACTGGTTCACGTTCGTCGCGATGGCCGGGCTCGTCGAGGACGTCACCGGCTCGCGGTTCCTCGTCTCGCTCGTCCTCGTGTCGATGACACTGCCCGGCCTGCTCATGTCGGCCGTGGCCGGGGCCTTCGCCGACCGCTTCGACCGCCGCCGGATCCTCGTGGTCGTCTCCGTCCTCCAGGCAGTCGCCGCGTGCGGGCTTCTCCTCCACGACGTCGTCGGCATTTGGGTCACGTTCCTCTCGCAGAGCCTCATCGCAGGTCTCGCCGCGTTCGTCGGCCCGTGCACCAACGCGGCAATCCCGAACCTCGCGGACAACGAGGACGACCTGCGCCGGGCGAACGCGCTGTTCGGGAGCACCTGGGGGATCATGCTCGCGGTGGGCGCAGCGATCGGTGGGGTGTTCTCGTCTCTTTTCGGGCGTGACGCGGCGTTCATCGCCGACGCCGTGTCGTTCGCCGTGGCCGCCGTGCTGTTCGCGGGCGTGCGCCGGCCGATGCAGGCCGAGCGGACCGCCGCCCCCCAGTCACGCCGGGTGCGACCGCTCGCCGACATGGCGGAGGCGCTCCACGTCGCGCGCGCGAACCCCGTGATCCTCGCGCTGATCTGCTCCAAGGCCACCTTCGCCGTGGGGGCGGGCATCGTCAGCCAGCTCGCGGTCCTCGCGTCGCAGGCCTTCAGCGTCGGCGACGCCGGCCGGGGCCTCCTCATCGGGGTGCGGGGCGTCGGCTCCGGGCTCGGTCCGATCATCGGCGCGCGGATCGCGGGCCGGGACATGCCGAGGTTGCTGCGGGTGTGCGGCGTGGCCGGAATGCTGTTCAGCGTCTGCTATCTCGGCGCGGCACTCAGTCCGGTGATCGGCATGGCGGCCGTGTTCGTCGCGCTCGCGCACCTCAGCGGAGGCGCGCAGTGGACTCTCTCCACACTCGGGCTCCAGATCGAGTCGCCCGACCATGTGCGGGGCCGCGTGCTCGCGGGCGACATGGCGCTCGTCAACACGATGATTGCGTGCACCAGTCTCCTCGCCGGCCTCGTCTCCCAGGCCATCGGCGTGCGCGAGACCATCGTGGTGTTCTCGGCGGCGGCTGCCGTCGCCTCGACCACCTACCTGACGGCCACCACCGGACTCAGGCGGCGTCTGCGCAGCGAACAGCAGCGTTGATGTAGGCCTCGCGGCGCGGGTCGCCGTCGTACGTCGTCATCATCGTGTTCATCACGTAGCTCACTGCGAGCCCGCGCGACGGAACAGCGCATGCCACGGAGCCGCCCGCACCGTCGTGACCGAACCCGCCCGGGCCCCCGTAGTTGTTGCGGGTGCTGTCCAGCATGTAGCCCTTGCCGAAGACCGTCGGGTGACCGAGGATCACGTCCGGCTCGCCCTCCGGCGTCACGGACGTCGCAGCGAGCCGGCGCGTCTCCTCCGTGATGAGCCTCACGCCGTTCACCTCGCCGATTGTCGCCGCGTAGATGGTCGCGAGGGCGCGGGCGTTGCCGATGCCGTTCGCCCCGGGAATCTGCGCCGCACGAACCTCGGGCCTGTTGAACACGCCCTGCCCGAACGCACCGTTCAGCGAGAGTGCCTTCTCGCCGAGGGAGCCGGGTCCGCTGTGGTCCAGCATGAACCGGGCAATCTCCGGCGGGAAGACGGGCAGCGGATGGGCCATCAGATGGGCCACCCGGTGGTCGTGTTCCGCCGGCAGGCCGATCCAGAACTCGACGCCGAGGGGACCCGCGATGTTGCGCTGCACGAACTCGCCGATCGGCATCCCGCTCGCCCTTCGCACCAGTTCACCGGCGAGCCAGCCGTAGGTGAGGGCGTGGTAGCCGTGGGTGCTGCCCGGCTCGAAGAGGGGTGCGGTGGCGGCGAGGCGCGAGGTGACGGTGTCCCAGTCGAGCGCCTCCTCGAGAGAAATGGGTCCGTCGACCGTGTAGAGACCGGCACGGTGTCCCATCAACTCGGCGACGGTGATGTTGTCCTTGCCGTTCGCGGCGAACTCCGGCCAGTACGCGGCCACTCTCTCGCCGTAGTCGAGGAGTCCCCGCTCGACGCACATGGCGACGGCGAGCGCGGTCACGCCCTTCGTGGTGCTGAACACCACCTGCAGGGCATCCGGACCGTACGGCACGTCACCGTGCTTGTCACGGTGGCCACCCATCAGGTCGACCACCAACCTCCCCCGGTGCATCACCGCCACCCCGGCGCCGCGGTCCTGGCCGGACGCGAGGTTCGCCACGAAGGCGTCACGCACCGGCTCCCAGCCGGGTGCGACGGAGTCGACGGTCAGCACGACGGGATCAGGCGTCGATGATCGCGCGGAGCTTCTCGATCTCGCGCACCGGGTCCGGACCGACCGGGTTCACGGAGAGCACGGTGACACCGGCCTCCTTGTACGCCGCGACACGCTCCTTGATGAAGCCGGGGGTGCCCACGAGGTTCGCGTTCAGGATCCACTCCGCGGGGATGTTCGCGGCGGCCTCTTCCTTCTTGCCCTCGAGGTACAGGTCCTGCACCGCGACGGCCTCCTTCTCGTAGCCGTAGTCGCGGCACACGTCGTTGTAGAAGTTCTTGCCGCGCGCGCCCATGCCGCCGACGTAGAGCGCCATGTTCGGGCGGGCGAAGTCGAGGATCTTGGTCTGGGCCTCGCCGGTGAGCTTCTCGTCGATGGCGAGCATGCCGCCGGCGGAGATGTCCAGCTGCTTGCGCGAGGGGTCGCGCTTGGCGAGTCCCGCCTTCAGCTGGTCGCCCCAGACGTTGTGGTACTTCTCGGGGTAGAACATGATCGGCAGCCAGCCGTCGGCCATCTCCGCGGTGGCCTCGACGCTCTTGTCCTTCAGCGACGCCCACCAGATCGGGATGTCGCTGCGGACCGGGTGGTTGATGATCTTCAGGGCCTTGCCGAGACCGGTTCCCTGGCCCTCGGGCAGCGGGACCTGGACGGTCTTGCCGTCGTACTTCAGCGCTTCCTCGCGGGCCCACACCTTGCGGCAGACCTCGATGTACTCCTTGATGCGCTGCATCGGCTTCTCGTAGGGGATGCCGTGGAAGCCCTCGATGACCTGCGGGCCGGATGCACCGAGACCGAGGATGAAGCGGCCGTCGCTCACGTAGTCGCAACCCGCTGCCGTCATGGCCATCAGTGCCGCGGAGCGGGAGTACACGTTCACGATGCCTGTGCCGATCTCCACGCGGCTCGTCTTGGCGGCGAGGTAGCCCACCTGGGAGATGGCGTCGAAGCTGTACGCCTCGGCAACCCAGACCTGGTCGAGACCGGCCTTCTCGAGCGCGACGACACGGTCGACGGCCTCCTTGAAGCCACCGGCGTAGTTGATCCCCATTGACAGTTTCACGAACGTCCCCTTTCGGTGTTCCCCAAACCCTAGGACCGGGGGCTCCCCCCGCACGATTCGGGGCATCCACTGCGAGACTGGTGCCGTGACCACCGCAGAACTCAGGCTCCCGGTGCGCGACGGCACGGTCCTCCGGGCCGTCCACCACGGATCGCCCGCATCGGGCGGCGGCACCCCGATCCTGCTCGTCCATGGTCTCGCGTCGAACTGCCGCCTGTGGGACGGGGCGGCACGTCACCTTGCGGCCCATGGCCATGACGTGGTTGCCCTCGACCTGCGCGGGCACGGGCGCAGCGACAAACCCGACCACGGGTACTCGGTGCCCGAGGTCGCACAGGACGTGGTGGACATCATCGGCCGGCTCGCCTCGGGGAACGCTCCGTGGCAGAGACCGCTCGTGATCGGTCAGTCATGGGGCGGCAACATCGTGGTGGAGATCGCCGCGAGGCACGGTGACTCCGTGCGCGGTGTGGTGGCCGTCGACGGCGGGACCATCGAACTGAAGCGCGCCTTCCCCGACTGGAGGGAGTGCGAACGGGCTCTCGCACCTCCGCGGCTCGCCGGCATGGAAGCCTCGCGGTTGCGCGGGTTCGTCCGCGGCGCGCACAGGGACTGGAGTGACGAGGCGATCGACGGGACGATGGCGAACATGGAGCACTTCCCCGACGGCACGATCGCGCCGTGGCTCACGTTCGAGCGCCACATCACCGTGCTGCGGGGCCTGTGGGAGCACTCGCCCGCCGCGCTGTTCCCGATGATCGACGTTCCCGTCCTCTTCACCCCCGCATCGAAGGCCGACGACGAGATGACGAGGGCAAAGCGTGCCTCTCATGCGCACGCCCTCGAGACGATCCGCAGGTGCAGGGTGGAGTGGTTCGAGCCCGCCGACCACGACCTGCATGCGCAGCACCCCGCGCGGTTCGCCGACGTGGTGCACGGCGCAATCGTGGGAGGATTCTTCTCATGACGATGCCGCGCGTCCTCGCCATCATGGGCAGCGGGGAGACGGCCCCCACCATGGTCAGCACGCACAGGTCGCTCGTGGCGCGGCTCGGCAAACCGGTGCGCGCCACCGTCATCGACACGCCCTACGGCTTCCAGGAGAACTCGGGCGAACTGGCCGAACGCGCCGTCGCGTACTTCCGCAAGAGCGTGAACATCGACATCTCCGTCGCCGGCCTGCTGCGCCTCGGTGGCGACGGTGCCGACCCGGTCGCGGTCGAGCGCGGACTGCGCCTGGTGAATGACTCCGCCTATGTCTTTGCCGGCCCCGGCTCGCCCACGTACGCACTGCGGCAGTGGAGGGACACACCCCTGCGCGAGATGCTCGAGGCGAAACTCCGCGACGGCGGCATCGTCACGTTCGCGTCCGCCGCCGCGCTCACGCTCGGGTCGCACACCGTCCCGGTGTACGAGATCTACAAGGTGGGCGAGGAACCCAGGTGGGAGGCCGGGCTCGACCTCCTCGGCAGCCTCGGGATCAACGCGGCGGTCATTCCCCATTTCGACAATGCCGAGGGCGGCAACCACGACACGAGGTTCTGTTATCTCGGCGAGACCCGGCTCGTCCGCCTGGAGAGCGAGCTGCCCGACGGGCACTACGTGCTGGGAATCGACGAGCACACCGGTCTCGTGATCGATCTCGACTCGGGCGAGGCGAGTGTGGTGGGGAACGGTGCGGTCACCCTGCGCGTGAGGGGCAAGTCGTCGGTGTTCCCCACCGGCTCCGTCATCCCCCTCGACACGCTGCGCACCGCGGGCACCGGCGGCGTCCCTGCCGGGGCCGTCTCCCCCGCCTCGGACAGGCCGGCAGCCGGGTCCGGTGCCGACGCGGGCACGAATGACCGCGAGCCCGCCGACGGTCTGGCAGGCCGGTCGGCGGTGCATTCAGCCGCGTTCCGTGCGGCCCTCTCGTCACGAGACGCCGAGGGTGCGGTGCGAGCGGCACTCGCGCTCGAGCAGTCGATCGTCGACGAGGCCGACGACCAGGAGACACTCACCCGTGCGCGCGCCGAACTGCGGGCGATGATCAGCGCCCTCGGCGACGCCGCGGTCGGCGGCGTGCAGGACAGGCGCGAGGTCGTCGGCCCCTACGTGGAGGCCATGCTCGCCGTGCGGGCGACCGTGCGCGCCGAGAAGCGCTACGACCTCAGCGACGTCATCCGCGATGCGTTCGATGCGCTCGGGGTGGAGGTGCGGGACACCCCGTCCGGCGCGGAATGGGGCCTGCGGGACTGAGCCCCGCCCCGTGCTCACACGTGGTGGAGCGACCCGATCCTCGCGCGACCGCGGAAGCCGGTGACCGCGTAGGAGACCACGAACACCGCCGCCGACACGAGGATGATGGTGGCGCTGGAGGAGGTGTCGAGGAAGTACGACAGGTTCATCCCGACGAACGCGGAGACCGCACCCACCGCGGGCGCGATCCACAGCATCCGCGCGAACGAGTTCGTCAGCATCCGTGCGACCGACGCCGGGATGACGAGCATCGCCGAGATCAGGAGGGTGCCGATGACGCGCATGGTGACGAGGATCGTGAGCGAGAGCATGACCATGAGGGCCGCCTCGACCTTCTGCACGCTGACACCCGTGACGTCGGCGACCTCCGGGTCGAACGTGGCGAACAGGAGGGTCCGGTACCACATGGTGACGACGAGCAGCACGAGCACGAAGACGACCGCCACCGCGACGATGTCCGAGCTGCGCACCCCGAGAACGCTGCCGAACAGCACCGCCTCGATGCTCTTCTGGGCCTGCCCGTAACGGTTCAGCAACGCGAGACCGACGGCGAACGACGCCGTGGTGACGACACCGATGGCGGCGTCGGCACCGATGATCCGGCGGCGGGCGATGCGCCCGATGAGCACGCCGGAGGTGATCCCCCAGATGCCCGCGCCGACGAAGAAGTTCAGCCCGACCACGGCCGACGCGGCCGCGCCGCCGAACACGGCGTGCGACAGACCGTGGCCGATGTAGCTCATCCCCCGCAGCACGACGAAGACACCGAGAACCCCGCACAGCGCGCCCGCGAGCGTCGCCACCACGACACCGTTGCGGAAGAACTCGAACTGGTAGGGCTCGAGGATGCCCGCGGCGATCATCCCCACGTCAGGGAACCCGGACGGGGCTCGGCACGTGCGGTGCGCCCGAGTCGAGGACGACGGGCATGCCCCCGTGCTGGAGGACCTCCATCGGTGCGCCGTAGGTCTGCTCGAGCACCGCGGGGTTCAGCACCTCGGTCGGCGACCCGTCGGCGATGACGGTGCGGTTCATGCACACGATCCGCGGGAGGTGCGCGGCGAGACCGTTGAGGTCATGGGTGGTGAGAACAATGGTGACACCCTGGGCGTGCAGCTCGGCCAGGAGGTGCAACACCTCGTGGCGCGTGCGCACGTCGACACCCGAGGTGGGCTCGTCGAGGACGAGCACGTCCGGCCGGTGGAACATGGCCCTGGCGATGAACACGCGCTGCTGCTGGCCCCCGGACAGTTCCCTGATGTGACGGTCGTGCAGCCCGCCCAGACCGAGCCGCGAAAGAACGTCGAGGGCGTCCTCGCGTTCGGCACGCGAGATCCGCGGCCAGCGCCGGCCCTTGGTGCGGGTCATCGTGATGACCTCCAGCACGGTCACCGGGAAGTTCCAGTCGACGCTCTCCACCTGCGGGACGTACGCGAGCCGCACACCCTCGCTGACTTCGATGGAGCCGTGGGCCGGGCGCACCGCACCGACAACCGCCTTCAGGAGAGTCGTCTTGCCGGAGCCGCTCGGCCCCACGATGCCCACGAAGTCACCCCGGCGCACCTCGAGATCCACGTCGCTGACCGCGACGGAGGAACCGTACGCGCACGACATGTGCGTGCACCGGATGACGGCCTGCGGGATCATTGCGGGTAGTACGCCTTGTCCTTGATGCCGAGATCAACCTCGACCGCCTTCAGTGCCGATGCGTCGCCGCCGAGCGCCTCGACGATCGTGACGAAGTCGTACCTCATGAGGCCTCCCCACGAGTGCTCGGGGTCGTCTACCTCACCGGGCAGGTCATCGTCGCGCAGTGTGTCGACGTAGCGCACACCGGCCTCCTTGCCGATCTGCTCGAGCACCGGCGACGGGAACACCTCGCTCCCGAACACCGCAGGCACCTGCTCGTCCTTCACCTGCTTGATCAACGACGCGACGTCGGCCGGGGTGGGATCGGAGAACGACTGCGGCTGGATGGCGCCGATGATCTCGTAGCCGTAGCGGCGGGCGGTGTAGGGGAAGGAGTCGTGGTACGTCAGCAGCTTCCTGTTCCGCACCGGGACGGTGTCGGTTGCCGTGATCATGGCGGCGTCGAGATCGTTTATGAGCTTCGAGACCTTGACGTAGTTCTCGTCCACCACCTGGATCGTGGAGGGGAGCATCTGGGTCATCGCATCACGGATGACGGTGAGGTAGCTGAGCACCGACGGTGGGTTGGTCCATGCGTGCGGATTGGGCCGACCGGCCTCCTGGGGGAAGGAGAAGTCGAAGATCCACTCGCTGCGGAGGATGACGGCAGTGCCGACCTCGCACAGCACAGCACCGTCCTTCATGTTGGCCGCCGCCATCTCCAGGATGGGGTCCTCCAGACCCAGACCGTTCACCACGACGAGGTCGGCCTCGGCAAGTTCCTTGGCAACAGAGGGCGGCGGCTCGAAGGTGTGCGAGTTTGTCCCCTCGGGGACGAGCCCTGTCACCTCTATCCCCGTTCCCGCGGCAAGGGTGCCGGCGAGGCTGGTGAGCGGGGACACGGACGTGACGACTTTCAGGGTGTCACCCTCACGGGGCGCGCCGCTCTTGCACGTGGCAGTCGCTTCGTCGCTGGTGGACGTGTCGCCGTCGAAACCTGCGGGTTGCTCGGAGGGCTGGGACACACTGTCTGCGGGCGTGGACGAATCCCCCGAACAGGCCGTCAGGACCAAGGAGAGCCCGACGAGTACGACGGCAACGTTCTTCCGCATGCGAATGAGGCTAACCCCGTGCCCGCGAAAGTTATTCCGCGACGCAATGCCGACCCAACTGGTCGGGTTAACGCGGCGTGACTGAGAGAGTGAAGGACTTCACCGCGCGGGCGAAGATGTTCGCCTCCACATCGGGCTCGCTCACCGGGGTGAGCGTTGCGATCCGCGAGGACATCTCGGCGAACACAGACTTGAGCACGGCACGTGCGAGGTTCGCCCCGATGCAGAGGTGCGTGCCGAACCCGAAGGAGAGATGCGGGTTCGGTGAACGGCGGATGTCGAACGCGAACGGATCGGCGAACACCGACTCGTCACGGTTGGCCGACGGGTACAGCATGATGACCCTGTCCCCTGCGCGCACCGGTTGATCGCCGATCATGTCGTCCGTGCGGACCGTGCGGAAGAAATTGTTCAGCGGAGTGACCCACCGCAGCACCTCCTCCACCGCGCCGTCGACGAGCGAGGGGTCGCCCGCCATCGCATCCCACTGGCCGGGGTGGTCGCAGAACTCGCGCAACCCGTGCGCGATGGCGGTGCGGGTGGTCTCCGCCCCGCCCGCGATGAAGAGGCCGACCTCGTGGAACACCGACGCGGGCGGCAGCTTCTCCCCGTCGATCTCGGCGTGCGCCCAGATCGACATGAAGTCATGCATGGGGCACCCGGAACGCTCCGCCATGATCGGCTGCATCGCCGCGAGGAACTCGCGGTTCGCGTCATAGAAGGCGTTCCCGATTGCCTCGTCACGGTGCCGCATGTCCGTCTGCATGAGTCGTTCGCTCCACGACTTCAGGTCAGGCCACATCTCCTCGGGGAACCCGAGCAACCTGGTGGTGAGACGCGCGGCGACCTGGGCGGCGATCGCGGGAACCACATCGAAGGTGCCCGCCTCGAGGCACTCACCGACCAGCTCGCGCACGAGTGCATCGATCTCCGGTCCGCGGCGCGCGACCGCGGCGCGCGTCAGTTCCCCCTGAACGAGCATGCGCTGCTGGCGGTGGCGCGGGTCGTCCTGGGCGATCATGTTCGACTCCGACGGCTCGGGA
>RFZO01000057.1 GCA_009920715.1 Actinomycetota bacterium
GACGGCCCGGGCACTTCGACGGAGTGGCGACCGTGGTGACCAAGCTCCTCAACGCCTGCGAGGCCGACGTGGCGGTGTTCGGGGAGAAGGACTTCCAGCAACTTGCCGTGGTGCGTCGACTCGTGGCGGACATCGACCACGGGACCGCCATCGTGTCGGTGCCCACCGTGCGGGAGGAGGACGGTCTCGCTCTCTCCAGCAGAAACATGCGGCTCACGCCGGCCCACCGCGCGGCGGCACCTGTCATTCATGCCGGGCTGCAGGCAGCAGTCACGGTTCTCCGCGCGAAAAGGCCCGCGGAGGCTGCACGGCAGGCCTTTCACGGGGTGATCCGGGCCGAACCGGAGGCACGGGTGGAGTATGTCTCGGTGGCTGATCCTCTCACTCTCGAGGAAATCGACGGGCCTTCCGACAGTGCCGTGGTGAGCTGCGCTGTGTGGTTCGGCGAGGTCCGTCTCATCGACAATCTCATCCACGGAGAGCCCCGGCGGTCATGAGAGGACTGCGTTCGCGCTTCGACCCCACCCACGAGGAGACCAGGGACTCCTGGCCTTCCTCCCTCTGGCGCGACACCAACAGGCGCTTTCATTTCCAGTCCCCCACAGTCGACCCCGACTGTGACGTCCTCGTCATCGGGGCCGGGTACACGGGACTGTGGACGGCACACCATCTCCTGGAACTCGACCCGTCACTGAACATCGTGATCGTGGACGCCGTGCAGCCCGGCTGGGGCGCGAGCGGACGGAACGGAGGATGGTGCTCGGGTCTGCTGCCGATGGATCTCCACACCCTCGCCGCGGACTGCGGGGAAGACGCCGCCCGGAATCTCCAGCACGAGATGTTCCGCACGGTCGACCAGGTCGGCACTTTCGTCCGAACAGGCGGGATCGAGTGCGGATGGCAGAAGGGCGGCACGCTGACGGCGGCGGCAGGAGGGGCACAGGAGACACGACTCCGCCGTGAGATCGACCGGTCCCGCAAGTTCGTCGACGAACAGGACCTCAGGTGGATGGACGGTGATGAACTGAGATCCCGCCTGCGCGTGGCGGGTGCATCCGGAGCGATGTACACGCCTCACTGCGCGGCGGTGAATCCCTACCGACTGGTCGACGGTCTGGTGGAGTCCCTGGTCCGACGCGGGGTCCGCGTGTACGGGGCGACACGGGCAGCCAGGTTCGGCAAGGGCTTTGTCGAGCTCGAGGGCGAGTCGGGGCTCGTCTTCGCCACCGCGAAGGAGGTTGTCGTGTGCACCGAGGCATACTCGGCGCGGGCAGCCCGCACCCGCAGGAGTGTTGCGCCCCTGTACTCGTACGTCGTCGCCACCGACCCGCTCCCGGCATCTGTCCGCGAGGAGATCGGATGGGCGAACAGGGAGACGTTCGCGGAGGGCAGGAACATGGTGACGTACGCCCAGATCACCGCGGACGGACGGATCGTCTTCGGTGGCCGCGGGGCTCCGTACAAGTTCGGGAGCGACGTCCATTCCAGGCACGACACGAACGACCGTGTGCATCGCTCCATCATCGACACGATGCACTCACTGTTCCCGGCCGTCCGTGACGTCCGCATCAGCCACAGGTGGGGCGGCCCGGTTGCCGTCCCGCGAGACTGGCGCGTGGGGGTTCACTTCAACAAGCGGACTGGATGCACGCATGCGGGTGGGTACTCGGGGGACGGTGTCGCCCTCAGCCACCTCACGGGACGCATCGTCGCCCACCGCATCACCGGGGTCCCTTCTGATCTGCTGGACCTCCCGGTCAACGAGCATCGCTCGAGGAACTGGGAGCCGGAACCGCTCCGGTGGGCGGGCATCAACTCAGGGCTCGTCCTCACGAAACTGCAGGACGCTGTGGAGAGTCGAACCGGCCGTGAGTCACGCCTGTTGTCCGCGGTGGGACGACTGTTCTGAGGGTCAGCGTCGCAACGCCGGGTCTGTCTGGTGCGCGCGGAGTCGCACCGAATAACCCGAGTCGCCGCTGAGAATTCCCGAGCGGGCGAAGAGCCGTCCGTTCTGCCAGTTGCTCAGCCCCAGTTCGGGCCGCAGCAACGCGAACTGTCCGTCGACCCAGCGGGTGAAACCGTCACCCACGAACGGTGCGTCGCATCCGCTCCACACGGTGTCATGGTCGTGCTGGTCGGCCGAGAGGCAGCTCACGATGAACCGCGGACTGTGCTCGTTGAACAGCCCGACAGCCTCCGTCACGGAATCGACGAGCAGAACCGTGAACTCGGGGTTCGTCTCCCATTCGAACTCGTGCGAGGGGTCCAGGTCACCGTCGGCGCTGACTCTCTCCTCCATCCGCGTCCCGTCGGCGCGCTCCACGCGTGTCATGCCCGTCCTCGGGAACAGTGCGAGCGCCTCTGGTGTGGTGTGGATGCGAGCCTCCACGCCGCGTGAGATCGCGGCGCGGTCGGCAGCGTCCTGGACGACCGGGACGAGGGCAGCAGCCCGATTCCTCGGGAGACAGATGACGTTCAGCGTGTTGCACACCTTCCTGTCGAGCGATGCCTCGACGACCGACGACAGCCGCGACTCGTCCACGCTCTCGCCCACGATCACCCATGCTCCCCCGGTGCCGTGAAGACTGACGGGGGTGCCTGCCTGCCTGGCGATGGACCCGAGTTCGGCCACAGCAGGTCCCGAACCGCGCGCCACGGCGAGCGAGAGGCGCCGGTCCGAGAAGAGTGCCCATCCCGCGGCATGCTCCGGCGAGTCCAGCAGGCCGACGGCCCCATGGGGCAGTCCCGCCTGCTCGAGAGCGGGCCGGACCACGACGTCCATCAACTCCCGGGCGGTACGCAACGCGTCACTGCCGATGCGGAACACGACGGTGTTCCCGCCCCGCAGTACACCCGTGGCGTCGGCAAACACGTTGGGGCGTCCCTCGAACACGAAGCCGATCACACCGAGCGGTGCCCTGTGCTCTGACACCGACCAGCCGTCGTGCCTGACAACGGAAACCTCGGAGCCGGTCTCGTCGAGATCGCGCCACATCCGGAGCGCATCGATCATTCCGGCCCTCATCTGCTCGGACAGCACGAGACGGGTGGTGCTCCTGCCCCTTGCCGCTGCTGACGCCACGTCCGCGTCGTTGGCCGCGCGCACGGAGGAGAAATTCTCGTCATTCTCCAGCAGGTCGGCCGCTCGACCGAAAAAATCCGTCACCTTGTCACGGGGCACCGAGGCCATCTCGGCGAAGGCCCGTTGCGCCTCCGTCACCGCGTGGTCGACGAGACCGGACACGGCAACCGGGATGCGGCGCAACTGCCCCGTCTCGGCGATGCCGAGGACCCTGTCACCGGTGGCGAGGGAGTCCGCGAACCCCGCGTCCACCTCGATGAGGGACGTACCGACGAGGACCCTGTCGCCTGCCCGCAACGTGTCGAAGTGTGCCACGCACCTATTGTGCTACGGATGAGCGACACTCCCGCAGACAGATTGTTCTTCCGCCAGCTCCTGTCGGGGAGGGACTACGCCGTCAACGACCCGATGGCACGCCAGATGGTCAATTTCAGCTATGCAATCGGCGACCGGTCCACCGGGGAGGCTGTTCTCGTCGACCCGGCGTATGCGGTCGGTGAACTGGTGGACCTGGTGGAGGCGGAAGGCCTGAGGGTGAGCGGGGTGCTCGCGACCCATTACCACGCGGACCATGTGGGCGGTTCGATGATGGGCCACACGATCGAGGGAGTTGCGAACCTCCTCGAAAGGTCCTCGGTTCCCATCCACGTCAACAAGCACGAGGTTCCGTGGGTCGTCCGCACGACCGGCCTGACCGAAGCCGATCTGGTCGCCCATGAGTCGGGCGACGTCGTGACTGTGGGCGAGATCGACATCACCCTCGTTCACACCCCGGGACACACCCCCGGCAGCCAGTGCTTTCTCACCCTCGGGTGCCTCGTCTCGGGAGACACTCTTTTCCTCGACGGCTGCGGACGAACCGACCTGCCCGGCAGCGACCCCGCCCAGATGTACGACAGCCTCACATTGCTCTCCTCGCTCCCCGACGACACCGTCGTCCTGCCGGGACACCGCTACTCGGAGGCCCCGGCTGCGCAGATGTCGGACGTCCGTGACTCGAACTACGTCTTCAGGCCGCGGACACGCGAGCAGTGGATGATGATGTTCGGCCACTGAGGCGCACGCGGCTCAGTGTGTCCATGCTGCGACGATGGCCGCAGCTCCCGATGCGTAGAGCAGCACCAGGACGAGGATCCTGAACCGTTCGCCGTTGAAGTGTTTCACGAGCCGCGAACCCAGCCATTGGGCGGCGATCACCACGGGAACAGACGCGAGTGCTGCGGCGGCAGGCCCCGCCGTGACCTTGCCCGCGGCAAGGAACAACGTCAGCGACACGACGTTCGACATGGCGAACACCCTCGAGATGGTCCCTCGGAAACGTGCCGGTTCGTAGCCGCGAGCCTGAAGCAGGAACACGAGCGGGGGTCCGTTCGTCGACACGGAAGTGTTGAGCACACCGCTCAGCGCGCCGAGGATGTACTCGTCACGTCGCGAGCCATGGCTCAACGCGAAGCCGCGGCCGAGCAGGTATGCGGCGGCGATGACGACAACACCCACGGTGACCCGGAGTGCGGAGTCGCTGACGACCAGGAAGACGATGAGCCCGAAGGGCATTCCCGCGCACGCCGCGAGAAAGAGCCTGTTGGCGACGGGCCGATCCGCCGCGGCCCGTTCGCTCCATGCTTGGGCCAGGGTCGTGGCCATGGCGAGAAGAGTCGCGATTATCACTGCATCGCGCGGCGGGATGAACAGCGACAGCAGCGGGACGACGATGAGCCCGAATCCGAATCCGGAGACGCGCTGGACCATCGCCGCAGAACCGACGACGAGCAGGATGCCGACGAGCTGAGGGACGGTCACGGCACCAGGAGCGAGTCAAGGGCGGCGGCAAAAACCTCGGTGTGCCTGTCGACGTCGGCCATGGTGTGGAAGGGCGAGAACAGGGCCATGTTGTGGAAGGGAGTGAGCAGGATGCCGCGGTTGAGAGCGAAGAGGTGCATGTAAGAGTCAAGTTCGGGATCACCGGCGGCGGCAGCGTCCGCACCGTTCCGTGGCGGTGGACTGAACCAGTATTCGGCCCGGCAGCCGAGCTGCTGCACGTGCCACGGCAGGCCCCGGGCCGTGTAGGCGTCGCGCACGCCGTCGGTCCACGCAGTGGCAAGGGGGAGCATCCTCGCGAAGTCCTCCTCGCGCAGCGTGGTGGACAGCGTGGCGCGGATTGCGGCCATCGCCAGGGCATTTCCGGTGAGCGTGCCCCCCACGCCCGAGACATCGACGGAGTGACCGGACATGAGTGTCTCCAGTTGCGACGCCACCTCGGAAGTCATCCCGTACACGGCCGCGGGCACTCCGCCGGCGATCGGTTTCCCGATCACGAAGAAATCCGGCTCCAGTCCCCATGCGGCTGTGCAGCCACCGGGACCGGCGCAGATCGTGTGGGTCTCGTCGATGACCAGCATCACCCCGTGGCGCCGTGTCACCTCGCGGACTGCCTCCATGTACCCAGATTCCGGCAGGACGATGCCGATGTTCGTGAGCGCCGGCTCCATCAGGAGGCAGGCCACGTCACCGTGGGAGAGAGCGGCATCGAGGGCCTCGACATCGTTGAACGGCACGACACGGGTGGTGAGAGCCGGGTCAAAGGCCGGGCCGACGGCGCCGGGTCGGCTCACCACGCGGTCACCGTCCAGCACCGCGAGGGTCTCGTCGACGGTGCCGTGGTAACACCAGTCGATGACGGCCACCTTGGGCCTTCCCGTCAGTGCCCGCGCGAACCGGAGGACGAACCGGTTGGCGTCCGTGGCGGTCATCGCGAACTGCCACTTCGGGAGACCGAAACGCGCCGTCAGCTCCCCCGCAACCCAGATGGCATCATCACTGGGGAGCATCGTGGTGATGCCCCGCACCGCACGGTCGCGGAGCGCGTCTGCAACCCCGACCAGTCCGTGACCGGTCATTGCCCCCGTGTCGCCGAGGCAGAAGTCCACGTACTCGATGCCGTCCGCATCCACGAACTTGGCACCGTCCGCCTGCTCGAAGAACACCGGATGGGCCCCCGGCCACCTCGTCATCCACGGCATCGGCACCCCGGACAGCAGATGCTGACCGGCCGCCGAGGCCAGCGCACCCGAACGGGGGTGGAGCGAGACGAAAAGGTCCCTTTCCGCGTCGGCGCGGCGGGAGAGGAGGTTGCGGTCAATCATGAGAATCGCTCCAACCCTAGGTTCGCACCGGGCACCCGCCGAGGATGTCCTCCCCGCAACCCCAGACAAGACAACGACTTCGCCTTTACATTTCGTACACTTTGCCCGTGACCGTGACAGACCGCCCCACCAACCTGCGGGTCAACGGTGCCCGGTTGATGGACCGCATCATGAGCCTCGCTGAGGTGGGTTCGATCGATGGCGGAGGTTGTGCGCGCCTTGCGCTCACCGACGCCGACCGCGACGGCCGCGACCTGGTGGTCTCCTGGATGAGGGACCTGGGCCTCGACATCACGGTGGATGCGGTCGGCAACGTCGTCGGCACCTGGAACATCGGGGCAGGCGCCGCGATCATGACCGGATCGCACATCGACACCGTGAGAACCGGCGGGAAGTACGACGGCAACCTCGGCGTGCTCGCGGGCCTCGAGATCATCCAGACCATCCAGGAGAGCGGCTGGACACCGTCCCGCCCTCTCGCAGTGGCGTTCTTCACCAACGAGGAGGGCGCCCGGTTCGCCCCCGACATGATGGGTTCGCTCGCGTTCGTCGGCGGGCTCGGCGTCGAGGAGGTGCTCGGCACCGTCGGCATCGACGGGGCGCGGGTCGGCGACGAGCTCCTGCGCATCGGCTACGCGGGTTCCACCCCGTGCCCCTCCTCCCCTCCCCGCGCGTTCGTCGAACTGCACATCGAGCAGGGTCCCGTGCTCGAGCAGCAAGGTGTCACCATCGGGGCCGTCACCGGTGTGCAGGGCATCAGCTGGCGCGAGGTCACCATCAACGGACAGTCGAACCACGCGGGCACCACACCCATGGAGCTTCGTCACGACCCTGCGTATGTCGCAGCGTCCGTGGTCGTGTTCATGCGGCAGCTCGCCAGCCGGTACGGCGGAAACCAAGTGTGCACCGTGGGCAAGATCGACCTCCACCCCAATCTCGTCAACGTGGTGCCCGCCTCCGCGGTTCTCACCCTTGATGTGCGCAACACCGACGAGGGCCTGCTGCGCAAGGCTGAGTCGGAGATCGATGAATATTTGGCGCGTCTGGCAGACGAGGAGCCTCGCGTCTCGGCCTCTCGTGCATGCGGCTCCCGAGCGGGGCAGGTCACGACGCACAGATGCTGGCCCGCGTGTGCCCCACCGGCATGGTCTTCGTGCAGAGCCACCGCGGGATCAGTCACAACCCCGCAGAACACACCGATGAACGGGATCTCGTAGCGGGATGCGACGTGCTCCTGCAGGTCCTTGTCTCGCTCGTCACAGGGGAGGAATCATGAGCCGCATCGTCACAGTCGGGGCCGCCCAGCTGGGACCCATCCAGCGGGGTGACGACCGGGCATCGGTCGTTGCGAGGCTCCTCGAGCTTCTGCGGCAGGGTGCGGCCGCCGGGTGCGACCTCATCGTGTTCCCGGAGCTGGCGCTCACCACCTTTTTCCCGAGGTGGTTCGTGGAGGACATCACGGAAGCTGACCACTGGTACGAGACCGCGATGCCGTCACCCGTCACTGCACCGCTCTTCGAGGAGGCGAGACGCCTCTCCGTGGGGTTCTGCCTCGGGTACGCAGAACTGACTCCGGACGGCCACCGCTTCAACACCCAGATCCTGGTCGACAAGTCGGGCGGGACGGTCGCGAAGTACCGCAAGGTCCACATTCCCGGTCACGAGCACCACGAACCCGACCGACCCTTCCAGCATGCCGAGCGGTACTACTTCGAGCCGTCGGACGAGGGCTTCGGCGTGTGGCAGGCATTCGGGGGCCGCATGGGGATGATGATCTGCAACGACCGGCGCTGGCCGGAGTCCTACAGGGTGATGGGACTGAAGGGCGTCGAGATGATCCTGTGCGGATACAACACCCCCATCCACTACGTCCCGGACCCCAGCCAGGACATCCTGCAGGGCTTCCACAATGCACTCGTGATGCAGTCGGGGGCGTACCAGAACGGCACGTGGGTTGTTGGCGTGGCGAAGGCTGGAGTGGAAGAGGGCGTCGACAGCCTCGGACAGAGCATGATCGTGGCGCCTTCGGGCCAGATCGTGGCGCAGACATTGAGCACGGATGACGAGCTCATCACCGCACGCTGCGACCTCGACTGGTGCCGCAGGTACAAGGAGACACTCTTCGATTTCGGCCGGTACCGGCGACCGGAGGTGTACGGCCCGATCACGGGGCAACGCGGGGTGACACTCGACTGACATGGGAACCACGACCAACGGGCTGGTGTGCGCGCACCATCACCTGTACTCCACTCTCGCGCGGGGCATGCCCGCACCGCCCTCCACACCCACAGGGTTTCTCCAGATACTGGACCAGGTGTGGTGGAGGCTCGATGCCGCACTCGACCTCGACATCATCAAGTGGTCGGCCATGCTCGGGGCCGCCGAGGCGCTCCTGTGCGGCACCACCGCGATAGTCGACCATCACGAGTCGCCGAACGCCATTGAAGGGTCACTCGACGTCATCCGCGATGCGTGTGCCTCGGTCGGGATGCGCACCAACCTGTCCTATGGCGTCACCGACCGGTGGGAGGGCGGCGTCATGAGGCACAGAGTGGACCGCTCCTCCTCGATGACCGACGGTGCCCGCCGCGGGCTCGCCGAGAACGAACGCTTCCTCAGGTCCGGGGGGCGCGGAATGGTGGGGGTGCACGCGTCATTCACGTGCGGGGACGAGACGCTCGAGTCGGCGGCCGGGCTGGCGCGCGACCTCGGCACCGGTGTTCACATCCACGTCGCGGAAGGCATCGAGGACAGTGCTGCGGGCGAACGTCTCGAGGGCATCGCCGCGGACGACTGGCTGCTTGTCCATTGCGTTCATCTGGACAGGCCCCTTCGGGGCACCATCGCGCACAACCCGCGTTCCAACATGAACAACGCGGTGGGATACGCCGACCCTGCCTCGCGCCCGAACATGACGGTGCTCGGAACCGACGGAATCGGGGCGGACATGCTCGAGGAGGCACGTGTTGCGTACGCCAGGCACCGGGAGGCACACGTGACGGCAACCCCGGAGTCGGCATTCAGGTGGCTCGCAAACGGCGAGCAGCTCTTCCCCGAGGTCCGCAACGACTCGGTCGAGTGGAACTACGACCATGTCGAGAGTCCCTGGCACGCCGCGTTCACCCCCGGAGTTCGACCCGTCAACGTGTCGGTCGACGGTATCCCGGTCGTCGTCAACGGTGTGCCAAGGATGTTCGACATCGAAGAGATACGGGCAAAGGCGGCCGAGGCCGCCGCGACACTTCATTCGCGACTGTGAGGAGGACAGGGACATGGCAGTGATGACACCCACCCGGCTGGACGATGCCCTCGAGATGGCCGCGGGGAACCCGGATGCGCACCTTCTCTCGGGCGGCACCGATTTCATGGTCGAGGTGAACTTCAACCATCGCAAGCCCGTCGACGTGATCTCGCTGGCCCGCGTCGACGAGCTCCGCCAGTGGAGCGAGGACCGGGGAGCAGGCACCATCTTTGTGGGCGCAGGGGTCGTCTATGCAGAGATGGAGAAGGGTCCGCTGAGCGCCCTCCTGCCGGCTCTCGCGGAGGCTGCGCGCACGGTGGGTTCGCCCCAGAT
This sequence comes from Actinomycetota bacterium, assembly GCA_009920715.1. Taxonomy (GTDB): domain Bacteria; phylum Actinomycetota; class Acidimicrobiia; order Acidimicrobiales; family Ilumatobacteraceae; genus UBA2093. The sequence goes on from RFZO01000057.1 coordinate 9,800, forward strand.
ACGCGCCGCAGGCACTCTCGGCGGCAACCTCGGCACGTGCTCACCCGCCGGGGACGGGTTGCCCGTGCTCTCGGCGCTCGACGCCCAGGTGCACCTCGCATCGACCGGAGGCACACGAACGGTTCCGTTCTCGGCATTCATGACAGGTCCCAAGAAGAACGACCGACGCCCGGGCGAGATCATCACGGGCGTCACGATTCCCACCGGGGACGACTTCCAGGGCTACTCCAAGGTGGGGGTGCGCAACGCAATGGTGATCTCCATCGCCTCGGCGTGTCTCTCCGTGCGGGACGGACGCGTGCGGGTGGCCCTCGGGTCGGTCGGTCCGGTCATCATCAGGGCAACGGCGGCTGAGGAGTGGGTCTCCTCGGTCCCCGTCGTGGATGCCTCTGTCGCGCTGGAGTTCGGAGAGCGGGTCGCAACGGAGTCCCGCCCCATCGACGATCATCGCTCGACCGCCGCCTACAGACGTCACGCCGTGTCGGTCATCAGCCGACGACTGCTCGAGAGGAGCAACGACAGATGAGCAACAACGAGATCTACACGCTCACGGTGAACGGCCGTGACCATCACGTGAAGGATGCATGGGTGGGCGAGAGCCTCCTCTACGTGCTCCGCGAACGCCTCGCCATGCCCGGCGCGAAGGGTGCCTGCGAACAGGGCGAATGCGGCAGCTGCACTGTCATCCTCGACGGCAAGGCTGTCTGCTCATGCCTCGTGCTCGCGGCGTCGGCGGCCGGGCGGGAGATCGCGACAGTCGAGGGCCTCAACCCCGACGGTTCGTTGACCGATGTGCAGCAGGCGTTCATCGAGGAGGGTGCCGTGCAGTGCGGATTCTGCACCCCCGGACTGGTGGTCGCGGTGCACAAATTGCTCGAGGAGAATCCCTCACCCGCAGCCGTCGAGGTGAAGGAGGCCCTGTCGGGCAACATCTGTCGCTGCACGGGTTACGGTCGAATATTTGCCGCAGTCGACGCGGTTGTCGCCGTGCGAAAGAGTGGTTCGCGATGAGCTCCGTCAGCACACGCAGGGACGTGCTCGGACAGAGCGCCCTCCGGCCGGACGGCGCCGCCAAGGTCCGAGGGGAGTTCGCGTTCTCCTCGGACATGTGGGCCGACGGGATGCTGTGGGGCGCCACCCTGCGGTCCCCTCACCCCCATGCCCGCATCGTGTCCGTCGACACCTCGGCTGCTCTGAAGATCCCGGGTGTGTCTGCCGTGCTCACGGCTGACGACGTTCCCGGTCAGCTCACATACGGCTTGATCTCCGAGGACCAGCCGGTCTTCGCACGAGGATTCGTTCGCTACATGGGAGAGCCCGTGGCAGCCGTCGCCGCTGACCACCCCGAGACGTGCAGGCGGGCCCTTGCAGCGATTGTCGTGGAGTACGACGTGCTCCAACCGCTTCACGACCCGGAGCGGGCGCTCGACCCCGGTGTTCCACCCATCCACCCCGACGGGAACGTGTTCCGCACGCAGCGCATCGTCCACGGGGACCCGGGCGTGCGAGGCGATGTCACGGTCGAGGGAACGTACGTGATCGGCATGCAGGACCAGGCGTTCCTCGGTACCGAGGCGGCGCTGGCTATCCCCGACCACGACGGAGGGGGCGTCGAGGTGTACGTCGCGACACAGTGGCTCCACGAGGACCAGAAGCAGATGGCAAAGTGCCTCGCTTTTCCGGTTGAGAAGGTGCGCCTCACGCTCGGCGGAGTCGGAGGCGCGTTCGGTGCCCGCGAGGACATCAGTCTTCAGGTCCACACGGCTCTTCTCGCCCTGCGCACAGGACGACCCGTGAAGATGCAGTACGGGCGTGAGGAGAGCTTTTTCGGTCACGTCCACCGCCACCCCGCAACAGTGTGGATGCGCCACCACGCCACCCGTGACGGACGCATCGTCAACATCGAGGCCCGCTTCGTGTTCGACGGCGGCGCGTACGCCTCCACCTCGTCCGCCGTGCTCATCAACGGAGTGACCCACACGCAGGGACCGTACAAATGCCCGAATGCCTCGGTGGAAGGGCATGCGGTGCGCACCAACAACCCCCCGTGCGGGGCGATGCGCGGTTTCGGAGTCGTGCAGGCCTGCTACGCCCACGAGAGCCAGATGGAGAAGCTCGCCGCCGCACTCGGCATGTCCCCCGTCGACGTGCGCCTCGTCAACGCGATGGAGACCGGCGACCGTCTCATCACGGGCCAGGTCATGGACAGCGTTGCACCGGTGGCCGAGTGCATCCGGGAGACGGCTGCGATCCCGCTTCCACCCGACCTACCGGCCGACCCCCACGAGCTCGACCTCCCGGGAGGGTCAGGTCTCACTTCCCGCCGACGACACATCAAGCGCGGCGTCGGATGGGGCGTCAGCATCAAGAACATCATGTACAGCGAGGGGTTCGACGACTACTCCACGGCGCGCTGCGTGCTGGCGGACGGCGTGGTCACCCTCAAGTTCGCCACGAGCGAGGTGGGCCAGGGCTTCGTCACGCTGGCACCCCAGATCGCGAGGTCGGTGCTGGGCGTGGACGAGGTCATCCTCGACACGATCGACACCGGAATCGGGTC
>RFZO01000058.1 GCA_009920715.1 Actinomycetota bacterium
ACCTCGCTGAGACCCTCCACGACCACGGTGCGGGTGGACTGCCCGTCGGCCGCCAGGCGCATCACGGTGCCCTCGGCAGGCCCGCCGGTGGCCACGAACAGGTTGCCGGCGGAGTCCGTGGACACCCGGGTGGGGGTCTCGAAATCGACATCGGCCGTGGGAACCGCGCCGGGGTGGGGTCCGGCTGTCACGGAGGCCCCGCCGTCCAGGCCGCTGAGGGCCAGGCGGCGCACCGTGCCACCTGTGCGGTCGGCCACGGCGATGCCAGGGGTGCCACCCCGTGCGAACCAGGCCGCGTCGCTGATCTCGCCGAACGCGTCCGACCCGGCCCCCCGGACCAGCGGTCGGGGGTTGGCCAGACCTGAGTCATAGACCGTGCTCCCCGCACCGGTCGGCGTCAGTGCGACCAGCCACGAATCCCCGGCAACCAACGTGACCGCGCCGCCGGCAGGAACCGAAGAGATGCCGAAGCCCTGCATGTCAAACGCATGGATGAGTGCACCTCCCGCGTTGCCCGAATCGAGCACGTAGATGCGTCCCGCAGTTTCGTCGACGGCAAGCGACGTGACGTCGATCAGACCGCCCACCCAACCGTTCGTGCCGAAGCTCACGTCGGGGGAACCATCGGCCGTCATCACGATGATGCCGGTCGGCGCAGTCGCAACCAGACGACGGTCCTGGAGCATCGCCATGTCGGTGAGCGTCCCCACCGGGCCGAACCCGTTGTCCGCTGATGATCCGTCGGATTCGCTCACGACCTGCTCCACCGGCGTGCGTGCGAACAGCGGCTGGGCGTAGTCGTCGAGTGACGCAACGGCGGCCTGTGCGCCCGTGGCGGTGGCGGTGACGAACGTACCGATGACGAGGGTGGCGGAAGTCAGCAGGGCCATCGACCTGCGGGTACGGCGAGGCACGCCAAATGACACGTTTGCCTCGCTCCGCATACCCAAATTATGGGTCGGAGCAACGTTCCTTGGACAGCGAAACGCCCCGAATTTCGGGCCAAAGGTGTGATCGTCCGGGTTCGCGGATGTTCTCACATTGTTTCAGGCGTTATTTCGCGATTTTCGCGCATGAGTCTCCACTTGAGGTTGAGACTTTTTTGCCCGCAATGAGGGTTGTCCACAGGGCCGGAAGACGGCCAGATGGCCACAAGGCGAGGGTTTACCGACCGCAGCGCCCGGCGATCGTGCGCAGCTGCTTGCGCAACATGAACCCGTCACCCGGCACCAGCACGTACCTCTCGAGGAAGCGTCCTCCGGGCACGTCGATGCGGGCGCGCATGCGCGTGACGAGCCGTGTGCCGTTGTCTTCGTGACGCAGTTCGTACGCAAGCGTGAAGCACATGCGCCGGGCGAGGCGACCGTTCCGTGCGACCACGAGCACGAACGCGGTTGACGGCTGCACCAGTGCGGCGACGAAATCGATCGGACCACCGGGCACCGACGAACCGGTGTGCACGTCCTGCCACTCCGGGTGCACGGTTGTCGCGCTGCGGCGGCCGAGGTTGTCGATCCAGTCGTGGCTGTACCAACCGGCCTTGCCGAAACCCATCTGCCGGATCCACGGGAACACTTCGTCGGGCGGTGCGGCAATGCTGATGCACCGCGTCGCGGACACGCGTGCGTCCGCGCAGATGTCGTCACCCGCGACCGGCCCGGCAATCTCCGCGGCCGATGCGCCCCAGTCCCGCAGGCTCACTTGTGTTCTTCGGTGCTGTGCACGTCCCGCTGCCACACGAGCCCGAGGATCCACGCCGCGGTCACCCCGCGCACGGTCCATGCGAGAGTGCGCACCAGGTTGGCGGTCATCAGGCGGTCATGGACGGCCGCATCGAAGCCGTCGGCAAGGTCGCCGTGGGCGGGGGCGGACCACACGCCGCTGATGAGGAGAACCACCCCCATGGCGGCAGCCCCGACGGCAACGGGGACCCTCAGTTCCCTGCGGTTTCCGGGGAAAGCCACCCACAGCAGGCCCACCAGGGTCAGCCCCTCAGTCAGCCAGGGGAGGAGGAGCAGCTTGCCGATGCGGTCCACGTGGGCCGCCTGGAAGGCCTGGTAGGTGGCCCCTCGAGCAGAGCGTCCACGTCGGCGCGGTCCGCGACGGTGAGGGAGGCGTACTGCTCGCGGATCCACGCCAGGCACTTGCGCTGGTACACGAAGGTGCCCTGCGAGTAGGGGTGGCCGTCGATCACGCAGGAGAACGTCTCGTCGCCCGCGGCGAGAGCGGCGTCGTTCGCCAGCAGGAACGGCGCGTACGTGCGGCCGATCTCGGGCAGCAACGCCAGCGTGGTGGGTGCGATGGAATCACGCGTGACCCATCCCGCGTCACCGTCCACCTCCCACCACGACAGGTCGTCGGTGCGCTCCACCCAGTGCACCATCCGCGGTGATGTTGCGATCCCGATGCGGGCCGACACGGGGTCGAACCGGAGCAACTGGGTCATCTGGCCGTAGAGGGCGAAGTCACCTCGTCCGGGCCGGTCACCCAGCAGGAACGGGGACGTTTCGAGGTGCGTCTCCATCAGGCCGAGGATCCGCACGTACGACTCCTCGATCGGCGCCCTGTTCTGTTCCGTCGAGCCGACCAGTGCACGCCGCCCGATCTGGCGCTCCGAGATGTACTTCTGGAAGCGCCCCCAGTCGTGTGCGGGGATCTGCTGGTTGCTGTCCAGGGGGAGCAGCCTGCGCGCCTTGTCGATGGCCTCGTCGTAGTACCAGCGGTAGTGGTACATCGCCTTCGTCACCCACTCGTCGGCGAAGTCCTCGAGCAGGTAGTCGACGAACGCGACCACCGGGTCCACGGGGACGATGCTCCGGTCCGCCTGCATCTCCTCGAGGCGCATGATGAGCGGGCTCGAGTCCATCTGGGCGTCGGTGTGCTTGCCCTCGGCATCGGGGAACGCGATCACGGGGATCAGGGGGAACGGCGGCATGTCGTCCCACTTCGAGCCCTGCGGCACCCACCGGAACGGGATGTGGCGGTAGCGCAGGACCGCCCGCATCTTGAGCGAATACGGCGAGCCATGCACTCCGCGCAGCTTCAACGGGCGTGTGTTCATCGACGTGCTCCCCTCAGCCGGCGGCCCGCCGGACCACGGCGTCCACGATCGCGGGGCCGTGCGTGTCCTGCAGGAAGTGCCCGGCGGCGAACTCGTCCCACGTGGCGTGGGGGATCATCGACTGCCACTTCCGGCCCCATTCGGTGACGAACACGTTGTCCTCGGTTCCCCACGCGAAGTGGACGGGAAGAGAGGTCGCGTTCACCGCGGCGAAGTGGCGTGCCTGCTCGTCGGCGTTGCCCGCGACCGGGTCGTGCACGGGGATGCTCAACGGGAACCTGCGCGGGCCGGTGACCCCTTCCTCGCCGAGACCGGCGAAGGGTGCGTCGTACCCGCGCCGCACGGCGTCGGCTTCCGCGGAGAGCGTCGGTTCCTTGCCCATCACCGCGGCGACCACGCTGTCGCCGGGCGCGGCACGGCGCGTGGCCATGGCCATGAGAAGGCCCCAGTTGAAGCGCCCGGGCACGTTCTCGCGCAGCATGCCGCCGGGGGAGTTGCGCTCGATCCAGTCGAGGATGCCGGGTGTGTACTCGTACCCCTCATGGTGGAGCCAGGTGTTCATGATGACGAGGCGGGAGAACCGCTCCGGCATCGCGGCGTACTGGGCCAGACCGGTGGGGCCTCCCCAGTCCTGCACGAACAGGGTGATGTCGCGCAGGTCGAGCTCCTCCACCAGTCGACGGACGTTCGCGCTGTGACGCGCGATGGAGTACCACGCGGGGTCGGTGACCTTGTCGCTGCGGCCGAAACCGATGTGGTCCGGCGCCACGCACCGGTAGCCGGCCGCGAGCAGCGGTGGGATCATCGTGCGGTAGAGGTAGCTCCACGTCGGCATGCCGTGCATCAGCAGCGCAACGGGTGCATCGCGGGGTCCCTCGTCGAGGTGGTGCATGCGCAGACCGTCGACGTCCAGGTAATGCGGCGCGAAGGGAAAGTCGTCGAGCACCCCGAAGTTCGCGTCGGGGGTGCGGAGGAATGGAACCCCCGAGGATGTGGTTGGCATGGGCACATCATTGCCCACGCACCGGAGGTCGCCGTGATCCAGCCCCGCGAGATCCACATGGAAGAGGATGCATTCTCGGCAATCGCGCAGATCCTCGGCATCATGACCGACAATCTCGACCTGTCGCTGCCGACGGCCCAGTGGGACATCCACCATCTGGTCGACCTGGACACCCGCATCGCATCGCACGAGCACGGCGAGCCCATCGTGCTGGGCATCGACGATGTCTCCCTCATCCTCGCCGGCATGGCGTTCACGGAGGTGATGTCGATGGAGTTCCCGTTCTTCGACATGGTGCAGTGGACCAGCGACTTCGTCTCGGCCGAGTTGCGCAAGCACTGGACCGACGAGGAGTGGCTGCAGTTCGCGGGGTGACGCGTCAGGCCGTGAAGGCCGACGAGGGGAGGTCGGTCTCCCCGTCCGCGATTGCCGCGACGATGCGCGAGGCGACCGTGTCCGGGCTGAGACCCTGCGGGAAACGCGGGGCGGTGCCGGCCACCGCGCGCGTGGCGAGCCCGGTCTCGGTGTGCGGCGGGCGCGCGTCGATCACCCGGATGCCCGCGCGACGGGCCTCCCGCGCGAACGCCTCGTCGAACGAGCGGACCGCCGCCTTGGACGCCCCGTAGACCGACATCCCCGGCAGGTTCTGCTCGGCGACCACGCCGGAGACCGCCACGATCACGCCGCCCTTGCCCATCGCGGGCAGGGCCGCCTGGCACAGGAAGACGTGGGCGAACGTGTTGGTGAGGAAGACCTCCTCCACCGTGTCGACCGACGTCGCCACTGCGTCGCCGAACGCCACAACGCCCACCGCGTTCACGACGATGTCGAGCCGGCCGTGCCTGCTGACGACCCCGGCAACGGCCTCGCCGGCAGCAGCGGGGGATCGCAGGTCGGCGGAGATGTGGTTGTCGCCGCCGGTCGACCGCGACACGGTGGTCACCTTCGCCCCGCGCGACGCGAGCAACGCGGCGACGCGCGAGCCGATGCCCCCGGTGCCGCCGGCGACGAGGGCGACCTTGTCCCCGAACCCGAACTGTTCCGTCATCGCCACCTGACGCTACGGCGGCGGCTCAGGGAACGGGCGGGATGTCCTCGCTGAAGCGCGAGGTGATCTCCTCGTCGGGCATGGTCATGAGGTGCTCGTACACGGCCTTCGGGTACTCCATGTGCGGCTTGGACCAGTCGATCGGCGGGTTCGGCACCGGTGCGGCGGGTCTGTCGAAAGCCGCCGGGGCGGTGTAGGACGCGAGTTCCTCCTGCGAGATGCCGGCCAGTGCGACCACCTCGGGGTCGATCCAGTGGCGGGCGGAGATCGGTTCCTTGGAGGTGGACACCTCGAGGGTCAGGTTCTCCGGCCCGGCGAAGTAGATGGAGTCGCACATGCCGTGGTGCAGCGGGCCCATCACGTTGATGCCGCGCGAGCGGATGCGGTCGCGCATGGCGAGCAGGTCGTCGTACGTGTCCACGTTGAGTGCGAGGTGCTGCATGGTGCCCGGCGCGGACGCACCACCCGCGTTCAACGCGTGGGTGACCTGCGGGATCATCCCGATGGACTTGATTGCGTCCATCTGCACGAACGCCACGGAGCACGAGTCGTTCAGGCGGAGGAAGCCGTGCCACGCCCCGTCGACACCGTGCATCCAGTAGAGGGCCACGAGTTCGCAGCCGAGTACGTCGGTGAAATAGGCGATCTGGGACTTGATGTCCGCCGTGCTGATCGCCAGGTGGTGGACTCCGTTCGGCTGCGTCATGACGCCATTTCTACACCCCTGTCCGCTGGTGCCGCCACAGAAGCCGGGGAATGAAAAGACCCGGTGCCTCCCGGCACCGGGTCTTCCCGTCGGATGTTGTCGTGCGTCGAAGAATTACTTCTTCTTCGCGCCCTTCTTTGCTGCCTTCTTCGGGGCGGCCTTCTTGGGTGCTGCCTTCTTCACGGCCTTCTTGGCTGCAGGCTTGGCCGCCGCCTTCTTTGCCGGGGCCGGGGCGGCCGGACGCTTGGTGTTGATCTTCGGGGCCGGGGCCTTGCCGAGGGCAATGTCCTTGAAGCCCTTCAGCGCGGTGACCTTGGCGACCGTCTTCGCCGCGATCTTGATCTGCTCGCCGGTGGCAGGGTTGCGACCGATGCGGGCGGGACGCTTGATCTTCGCGAACTTGGCGAATCCCGAGATGTTGACGACGTCGCCCTTCGCGACCGTGGCCAGGATCACGTCGATGGTTCCCTCGACGAGCTTGGCCGCAGTCTTGTTGTCGACGTCGGTGTGGATGGCTACTGCTTGGATGAGCTCACGCTTCTTCATGGCTGAATGTCTAGTCGGTGCCACCGAGCAATGGGTGGATTTCCCCAATGTTTCCGTGGTCGGCAGGCACACCCGTCACTGTCACGCCGGGGTGCTCGGTGGCAGGGACCACGTCACCTGCCCCCCGACGACCAGGACAGGTTGCTCCGTGTAGAGGGCCGCCGCACCGGGCTTGCGGTCCACGCAGGTCATCAACGAGCCCGAAAACACTGGCGAATCAGCACCGGTGCAGACCGCCGTCCTCGTGCCGTCTTGCTGGATCCGGGTGACCAGGTAGGCGGGTGCCGTGCCCGACGAGAAGGTCACCGCCGGCCAGGACAGATGGGTGTTCACGCCCCGCGCCGTCCGTGTCACCGGCGGTGCCACCCCCGGCGAGAACGACCCCCCGGCCAGCGCGTTGACGCCGGGGGTGGTCGTCCCCGCGTAGAGGGCGGAGGTGTCGTGCACGGTGGGCGAGAGGGAGAGCCCGAGCACCGTGAGGAATCCCACCGTTGCCGGGCCGACCCACCGTGCACGAGGAATCACATCACCCCCAGGTGATGTCCGAGCACTGCCGTCCGGCCACGCACGCACCGATCGGCTGGTTCGAGGCCTGCACCGCGTGGAAGGTGAGCGTCACGGTTGCCGAACCACCTTGCAGTGCGTTAGGGGCGAGCAGCGGGAGCAGGTAGTTCACGTCGAAGGTGACGAGGTCGTTCGTGGATGCGGGCACCGACGAGACGAGGAGATTCGTGACGGGTGAGCCCGCCGCGACGGTCGTGTCGGTCCCCGCCTGCGTCTTGTAGACGATGCCGGTCATCATGCTCGCCCCGCCGTTCACGCCGATCTTCAGCTGGAGTCCGGACGACGTTGCGGTGTACAGGCCCGGTGTCCCGGCATTCACGGCGATGTCGACCGCGAGCCACGCCGCGCCTGTGCCCGTGTACTTCACGCGGTAGTCACAGGGCGTGAGCGAGGCAGAACCCGAGCCGTAGTTGGTCGACGAGTCGCCCGGCATCATGTTCGAGACCGTGCACGTGGTGCTCGTCGAGCCGAGGCCGACGCTCACCGTGCCCGAGGCGAACGTGTTCGACCCGCTCGTCTGCGTGGCGGAGAAGAGCGCCATGGTGACGCCCACCCCCAGTGCGGACACCGCCGCGAGGGCGAGTGCCATCGACCCGAGGGTCGACGTGAATCTGGATGTTCTGGTTCTCATGTGTTTTCCTTTTTGTTGGGGATCTGGTGTTCGCCGGTGATCTCGTGTGTGCGCGGCCTGCGGGGCCACACGGAGACGGCGAGGCTGCCGAGAAGTGCGGATACGGCGAGAGGGAGGGTCACGGAGCGCTGCCGCATCGCGTTCAGCACGTACCCGAGCCGGGGCACCGAGTAGTCGAGCACCCCCACGATGCGCGCCGGGACGAGGTCCGCGGTGTCGGCGTCGGCGTTGGCGTCGCCCTTCGTGGTGTACACCCGTTGCCCTCCGGCACTGATGCGCGAACCGACGATGCGGTGGGTGATGAGGGTGCCGTTGCTGCCGGCCGCGCGGAAGGTGACGACGGTGCCCGTCGGCAGGTCAGCCGCGGCGGCTCCCTCGATTCTCCTGATTGCGATCGCGTCGCCGGTACGGAACTCCGGCTCCATCGACCCCGAGGTGACGGTCAGGATCTCGCGGCTGAGGAAGTCGAGTCCGGCAACTGACGGCCCGCGCGAGGCCAGGAGGACCGCGATTGCCGTGGCAGTGACGAGAGCGAACACCGCCACCGTGACGTTGCGGACGTGGCGCACGACAGGGTGAACCGTCGTGCGCGGGACGCTGACCCCCGCCGAGTTCTCCTCCGCCGCGATGTGCATGCAATGAGTGAACGTTGCCTGCGCCCCCGATGCGAGGGGGATACGTACCGCAGTGGGCGTATGTCCGTCACCGCATCCGCGCACAACAACGCGGTGCCTCGCGACCTGTGAGTCGCCTCTTGGTCAGATGTCGCCGGTCAGTCGGCGCGGTTCAGTCGCTGTTGCGTGCGATCCAGTGCTGACGTGCCTCGGCGTATCTCTCCCGCACGTGTGCCGCGGACCGTGTCTGTTCCGCGGCTTCCGACTCCACGGGCCACTGCGGCAGTTCTCCCGTGAGTGCCCACGCCGCCTGGCGCGCGGCTCCGTCGGCGACGTACTCGCCCGGGACCGGCAGCAGCACCGGGACGCCCAGTATCCCCGGCGCGATCGCTCTCACCGCGGGCGACGACGCCGCGCCACCGACGAGCCGCACCGTGTCCACCACGGCCCCCTCTGCCCTGAGCGCGTCAATTGCACCGGCGATGCCGCACAGAATGCCCTCCACCGCCGCACGGGCGATGTTCGCGGGTGTCATGTTGGCGAGCGTGAGCCCGAGGAGGCCGCCCGTGGCGAACGGCAGGTTCGGTGTGCGCTCGCCGTTCAGGTACGGGACCATCACAAGCCCGTCCGCGCCTGAGTGGGCGGACATTGCGAGCCGGGCGAGACCGTGATGGTCCACACCCAGCACCGTGCACGCCGCGTCGAGGACCTGCGCCGCGTTCAGCGTGCACACGAGAGGAAGGAACGCACCGGTCGCGTCGGCGAAGCCGGCGACAGAACCCGAGACGTCGCGGGCGCACACATCACTGCGCACGAAGGCGGTGCCGGACGTTCCCAGCGAGACCACGGCATCGTTGCCCGCACCCACGCCGATCGCGGCTGCGGCGTTGTCGCCCGCGCCCGGCCCGATCACGAGGTTGCCGTGGGTGAGCCCCTCCGACGGCGCGAGCACGCGGGGGAGAAGCACGTCGTGCCCCAACGCGCGCACGACGAGATCGTGCAGGTGCTCGTTCGACACCGGGTCGAAGTAGCCGGTGCCCGACGCATCCGACCGGTCGGTGGTGATGGCATCGATGCCGGGTGCGCCGCGCAGGCGCCACGTCAGCCAGTCGTGGGGCAGGCACACGGCGGCGATGCGGCGTGCGTTCGCAGGCTCGTGCCCGGCCATCCAGCGCAGCTTCGTGACGGTGAACGAGGCAACGGGGACGGAACCCGTGCGCCGCACCCACTCGGCCGCACCCAGTTCGCCGACCAGTTCCTCCGCCGCCCCGGCAGAGCGGGTGTCGTTCCACAGCATCGCCGGCCTCACGACGTTGCCGTCCTCGTCCAGGCACACGGCGCCGTGCTGCTGCCCGCCCACGGAGAGAGCGGCGACATCGTCGATCCCGCCCGCCGCCGCGACGGCTCGGTGCAGTGCCTGCTCCCAGTCGGCGGGGTCGGCCTCCGTGCCCGCGGGGTGGGGTGCCGAGCCGTGGCGCACGAGCGCGCCTGTCCCGGCATCGCGCACGACCACCTTGCACGACTGTGTCGAGGAATCGATCCCCGCCACGAGGGTCATGTCAACGCGCGCCCATCAGGTGCTCGACCGCGAGCTGGTGCAGCCGCACGAACCCGTAGCCCTTCTCGCCGGCCGCGTCCGCGTCGAACGACGCGATCGATGCATCGGCCATGACGTCGCCCCACTTCTCGCCAGGCGAGAGGGTGGGCACCGACAGCTCCGCGACCCGCGCCGCCTCGAGCGCCTCCTGCACCTCCGGGTCGGCGCGGAACGCGGCCGCCCGTTCCTTCAACAGCAGGTACATGCGCATGTTCGCCGCTGCGGACTGCCACACGCCGTCCATGTCCTCGGTGCGCGAGGGTTTGTAGTCGAAGTGTCGGGGGCCGTCGTAGGCCGGCGCACCGCCGGCGCCGCCGAACTCGAGCAGGTCAACGAGGCTGAACGCGTTGATGAGGTCACCGTGGCCGAACACGAGGTCCTGGTCGTACTTGATGCCGCGCTGTCCGTTCAGGTCGATGTGGAACAACTTGCCCTGCCACATCGCCTGGGCGATGCCGGACGTGAAGTTCAGGCCCGCCATCTGTTCGTGGCCCACCTCCGGGTTCAGCCCCACGAGGTGCGAGTGCTCCAGGCGCTCGATGAACGCGATCGCGTGGCCCACCGTGGGCAGAAGGATGTCGCCGCGGGGCTCGTTCGGCTTCGGCTCGATGGCGAACCGGATGTCGTACCCGCGCTCGATGACGAACGAGGTGAGCGTGTTCATCGCCTCCGCGTAACGGTCGAGTGCCGCCCGCACGTCCTTTGCGTGGTCGTACTCGGCACCCTCGCGCCCGCCCCACAGCACGAACGTCCTCGCGCCGAGGTCGGCGGCGAGCTCGATGTTGCGCAGCACCTTCCGCAGCGCGAACCGGCGCACGTCGCGGCGATTGCTGGTGAACCCGCCGTCCTTGAAGACAGGGTGGGCGAACAGGTTGGTGGTGATCATCGGCACACAGACGCCGGTGGCCGTGAGCCTCTCCTTGAAACGGGCGACGATGGCGTCCCTCGCGGCGGGTCCGGTGCCGAACGGGACGAGGTCGTCGTCGTGGAACGTGATGCCCCATGCCCCGACCTCGGCGAGCTTGTCCACCGCGTGGAGCGGGTCGAGCGGAGGCCGCGTGGGCTCGCCGAACGGGTCGCGGGCCTGCCAGCCCACGGTCCACATCCCGAAGGAGAACTTGTCGGCGGGTGTGGGGACGGTGGTGTTCTTCACGCGGCGAATCGTACTTGCGCTTGCTCCGTCACCGACCACGGATCGCCGACGCGACGTCGTCCATGAACCGCGCGATGCGGAGACTCTCTCCGTGCGGCATGCGCGGGCTCTCGATGAGCCCCGCCCCGATGCACCTGTGCACCTCCCGAACCTGGTGGTGCAGGCCGGGTGCAGCGGCGGTCACCTTCTCGGTCTGCCCGCCGGCGGTGATCGATGCAGTGGGTGACGAATGCGAGGGTGCATCAATCGTTATGACCGCTTTCTCGCATGTCACTGTCGACGTGCGCGGACCCGGCCTGGTCGACCCGCACGTGAGATGCGCAGTCGCGCCATCCGGCCACGAGAGGTCCATGGTCACGGCCTCGTCGACTCCTGTCGGCCCGATGTTGCCGCTCGTCGTCCACGAGCCGGGCGCACCCAGCCACCACCATGCGAGGTTGATCGGGTAGATGCCGACGTCCAGCAACGAGCCGCCGCCCTTCGCGGGGTCGAACAGGCGGTGCGAAGGATCGCGCGGGACCTCGAAGGTGAAGTCGCTCTCGATGTGCGTGACGCGCCCGAACTCCCCGCTGTCGAGTCGCCGTTTCAGTTCCGTGTGCAGGGGGTTGAAGCGCGTCCACATTGCCTCCATCAGGAACCTCCCCGCGGTGCGGGACGCAGCGATCATCCCGTCCGCCTCGCCTGCGTCCATGGCGAGCGGCTTCTCCACCAGGACGTGCTTGCCGGCCTCCAGCATCATCACCGCGTGCTCGCGGTGCACCGGGTGGATCCCTGCCACGTACACGACATCAACCTCGGGGTCTGCCGCGAGTGCCGACATAGAACCGTGCGCGCGTGCGATGCCCCGCGCGGCGGCGAACTCACCGGCCCCCGCGGCGGTGCGGCTGCCGACGGCGACAGCCTCGGCATCCTCGATGTGGGAGAGGTCGCGCACGAAATCCGACGCGATCCTCCCCGTGCCTGCGATGCCCCAGCGAACCGTCATCAGGAAAGTCAACACTCCTGCGCCAAACACCGCAAGAACGTGTGCAGCGCCGGCGGGACCGCACGGAAGCGGGCCGGCGACCAGTTGCCAGCCAGGACGACGCCGGACAAACCGGACCCAATAACAAGGACCGACTGGAAATTCGCTGGAAAATCCCCCGTGTCCACCAATGAATGAATGTGCGGGGAGTGTGCGCATCCGTGCGGAACGACTGACTGTTTGCTTTGCGGGGTGCCGTGGAATGTTCTGCTACCCTCGCTTCCACTGCCGCGCGGCAGTTCAACAGGGAGAACCAAACAAATGAAGGCAAGGAAGATTCTCGTTCTCGCAGCCGCGAGCGCGCTGGTGCTTGCGGCATGCGGTGGGTCGGACAGCGACTC
>RFZO01000059.1 GCA_009920715.1 Actinomycetota bacterium
TTGGGTGCAAGTCCCGACCGGCGGTCACAGCCCGCGAACCCCGTCACCTCGGTGACGGGGCCGACTCGGTGGAATTCCGAGGCCGACGGTAAGAGTCCGGATGGGAGCAAGGAACAACTTCATGGACCAACATCGGGCGTCAACGCGCCGCGATGCCGACGACGCCGCGTTCATGCGGCGTGCCGTCGACGTCGCCTGGACTGCGCGCCTCCGCGCGCGCCCGAACCCATGGGTTGGTGCCGTTCTCGTCTCCGCGGACGGTCGCGTCTTCGAGGGGGCGACATCGGCTCCGGGTGGCCGCCACGCAGAGATTGTCGCCATGGACGAGGCCCGGGCTGCCGGTGCAGACACTCAAGGGGCAACCCTCTACTCCACTCTCGAGCCGTGCAGTCACCATGGACGCACTCCCCCGTGTACCGACGCGATCGTCTCGGCAGGAATCGGGCGCGTCGTGGTGGGCACCACGGACCCCGACCGCAACGTGAGCGGTGCCGGCATCACTGCCCTGCGCGGTGCGGGTGTCGAGGTGACGACGGGAGTCCTCCGGGAGGACATCACGGAGCAGCTCCTCCCGTATCTCCGGCACCGCTCGAGCGGACGGCCGTTCGTGGTGCTGAAGATGGCGGTGACCCTCGACGGACGCACCGTGGCACCTGCCGGTGAGAGATGGATCACCGGGGAGACGGCACGTCGGAGGGTGCACGCGATGCGTGCGGAGAGCGACGCAGTGGTCGTGGGGTCGGGCACCGTCGCCGCCGATGATCCGCAACTGACCGTGCGCGACGCGGAGGGCCCGTCACCGCGGCGGGTGGTGCTGTCGCGCCGCGGCATCGACCCGTCCGCCAAGGTCCATCCGTGCACCGTCTGGGACCGGGGGATTCCCGAGCTCCTCGAGACGCTCGGCGCCGACGGCGTGCTGCAGGTGCTGGTGGAGGGCGGGCCCGCGGTTGCCGGTGCGTTCCACGAGGCAGGGCTCGTGGACAGGTACGTCTTCCACATCGCTCCGGTCGTCTCCGGCGACACGAGCGCGCCGCCCGTCTTCTCCTCGCCCACCGTGAGCGGCACACTCGCGGAACTCTCCCTCGTCGGCGCGGCAGTGCTCGGCGACGACATCGAACTCATCCTCCAGCCCCCGAAGAAAGAAGAAGCAGCATGAGCAACAGCACACCGAACGAAGACAGGTTCTCGCCGATCGAGGACGTCGTTGCCGCGATCGGGCGCGGGGAGATGGTCGTGATGGTCGACGACGAGGACCGCGAGAACGAGGGCGACCTCATCATGGCCGCTCAGTTCGCCACTCCCGAGAAGCTCGCGTTCATCGTGCGCTACTCGAGCGGGGTCGTGTGCGCACCGATGACGAACGACCGCGCCGACGACCTGCGGCTGCCGCTCATGGTCGAGCAGAACACCGAGAGCCAGCGCACCGCGTTCACCGACACGGTCGACCTCATGGAGGGCATCACCACCGGCATCAGCGCGGCAGACCGTGCGGCCACACTCCGCGCGCTTGCCGATCCCGCGCACACCTACTCGGCGTTCGCCCGCCCCGGCCACATCTTCCCCCTGCGCGCCCGCGACGGGGGCGTCCTGAAGCGCGCCGGGCACACCGAGGCATCGGTCGACCTCGCGCGTCTCGCGGGCTGCGAGCCGGTCGGCGTGATCTGCGAGATCCAGAACGACGACGGCACGATGATGCGCCTGCCCGACCTGCGCAAGTTCTGCCGCGAGCACAACCTGCTGCTCTCGTCGATCGCCGAGCTCATCGAGTACCGCCGCCACAACGAGCGGTTGGTCGAGCGCATGGGCGAGGCGAGCGTGCCCACGGAGTTCGGTGAGTTCACGTGCGTTGCCTTCCGCAGCACGATCGACCAGGTCGAGCACCTCGCCTTCGTCAAGGGCGACGTGTCCACCGACGAGCCGGTGCTCGTGCGCGTCCACAGCGAGTGCCTGACGGGTGACGTGTTCGCGTCGCGCCGCTGCGACTGCGGGCCCCAGCTCGCCACCGCCATGGAGCTGGTGGCACGCGAGGGCCGCGGCGCGATCGTCTACCTCCGCGGCCACGAGGGACGCGGAATCGGCATCGGGCACAAGATCCGGGCTTACTCGCTGCAGGACAAGGGACTCGACACCGTGGACGCGAACCTGGAGCTCGGGCTGCCGGTCGACAGTCGCGAGTACGGCATCGGAGCCCAGATCCTCGCGGACCTCGGCGTCCGGCAGCTGCGCCTCATGACGAACAACCCCGCCAAGTACGGGGGCCTCGGCGGCTACAACCTCGAGGTGGTCGAGCGGGTGCCGCTGAACACGGTGCCGACGCCAGAGAACGAGGCGTACCTGCGCACGAAGCGCGAGCGCATGGGCCACCTCATCAACCTGGACGCGAAGTGACGGGTCGCGGCGCGCCGGACACATCAACAACGACGGAACGAACCGACCACGAGGGCAAGGAGACGACATGACACGGGCAGGATCGAGCGGAGCGGCGGCTCCCGACATCGACGGGACGGGGCTGCGCATCGGCATCATCTCGGCGCGGTTCAACGACCACATCGTGGTCCCGCTGCGTGACGGTGCACGGCGTGCGCTCGCCCGCACCGGCGTGGCCGACAGCGACATCACCGAGGCATGGGTCCCCGGCGCGTTCGAGCTGCCGCTGGCGGCGAAGGTCCTCGCATCGACCGGTTCCGTCGACGCGGTGATCTGTCTCGGCACCGTGATCCGGGGCGACACGCCGCACTTCGACTACGTGTGCAACGAGGCCGCACGGGGAATCCAGCAGGCGCAACTCGACACCGGCGTGCCGGTCATGTTCGGGGTGCTCACCGTGAACACCGAGCAACAGGCGCTGGACCGGTGCGAGGGCAGGGTCATGACCAACAAGGGTGAGGAGGCCGCGGAAGGCGCCGTCGAGATGGCCCTCCTGCTGAGGTGCCTCCGCGGTCAGTGACCGGGATTCCGCACCGTGCCGCGACTGCCACACACTCGCCCCCGGAAAGGGGCAGTCATGGCATTCGTCGCAACAGTCGTCATCGGTCTCTCGTTGACCTTCATCCCGGGGGCACGCCAGCCCTCCCCCCTCGAGTCCGTGCAAACGCTCACGTTCTCCACCCCCATCGCGGAGTTCATCCGACGTGCCGATGACCCGCGCCGGGACAGTCGCCTGGTGTGGGAGTCCGACGGCTGCTCGGCACCGGTGCTCGGCAGCACCGGCAGGACGTTCGATTTCACGGCCGCCTGCCGCCGCCACGACTTCGGGTACCGCAACCTCAAGCGGATCGACGGGGGGAAGCACTGGGACGAGAACGTCCGCGAACGCGTGGACAAGGTGTTCCTCGCCGACATGAGGAAGGACTGCGCGGCGCGCCCCGCGGTGCAGCGCGCTTCCTGCCGCAGCTGGGCGAACGTCTACTACTCCGTGGTGCGCAACTTCTCGGGTTGACCCCGCACGGGAGTGCTGTCACACGGTGAGCAGGGCCAGCAACTGGTGCAGCATCCGCGCAGTGGCACCCCACACCGTGTCGTCCTCGATCTCGAAGAAGTGGATGTCCACCTCGTTGCCGGCGCGCACCCACTTCTCCTGACGGTAGGTGTCGGCGTGGGCAAGTTCGACCAGCGGGACGTGCACGATGCGGTCGACCTCCGCGAGGTTCGGCGTGAGCAGCGGCGTGCCCTCCACCGTGGCCACGATCGGGTGGATCCTGCTGCGGCTCACCATGGTGGTCAGTCCGTCGAGCTCGCCCACCGGCGACACCGTCGCCGGGTCGAGGTCCACCTCCTCGCGCGCCTCCCGCAGCGCCGCCTCGAGCGCGGTTTCCGCGCCGTCCACCCGTCCGCCGGGGAACGACATCTCCCCCTTGTGGCTGCTCAGGTGCTGCGTGCGGCGCGTGAGCACGACGCTCGGCCCCTCCGGCGAGTCGTGCAGGGCGATCAGAACAGCAGACGCGCGCGCTGACTCGTCGAATCCCGCCGGGGCGAAGGTGGAGGCATGGACACCCGGTGTGCGCGTGCTGATGCGTTCGTCCAGCGCGCGGCGCAGCAACGAGAAGTCACGCAGGGGCGAGAGGTCGGATCCCGTCCACGGGGCGGGATCCCCCGTGCGCCAGTTGTCGGGTCGCGGGATGTGCTGTGCACCGCCGCGCGCCACAGCCGGTCCCCGTCACTTGCCCGAGGGCACCCAACCGGAGGACTTGAGTTCGGCGAGCACCTCGGCGAGCCCCGCGGTCTTCAGGTTGGCGAGGACGCGGCCGGGCTGCTCCTCGCCCTTCTCCCATGCTTCCCATGCGGTCAGCAGCTTGTTGAGATCAGGTGCGGGTCTCTCGAATGCCATGCGAGAAGCGTACCGACATGAACGCGAGTGCGGTCGCGGCCAGCACGAGCACGACCCTCGTGAAGATCTCGAACGAACCCGTGACCGCCACCGCGACACCGGCAACCGCGAGCGAGATGTCGACCACGCGATGCGCAGTGTGCGGGAACACGCGGAACGCGGCGAGCGGGCCGGCGAACATCGCGGTGCTCGCGAGTACCACCACCGCGGCGATCACGAGTGCCGTGCGGTCCTGCGACCTGACTGCAGCCGACGCGACGGCAAATCCGATCCCGTAGTCGACTGCCTGGTGCACGAACGGGCGGGCGAGAAGCGACTTCACGCGGGCCAACATAGGTCCGGCCGGGGCGGAAAAAGATTGATGGCCCGGACCAGCGGTCCGGGCCATCAACGGGAGGCACTGGGTACAACCACCGGGCGGCGGCGGCTATTCCCCGGGGGGCGGGAATCCTTCCGGAACCCCGCAAACCCTTGTGGGTGCTACATCATCCCCATTCCGCCGGGCATGCCGCCCCCGCCCATGGGGGCAGGGTTCTTCTCGGGCTTGTCGGCCACGAGGCACTCGGTGGTGAGGACCAGGGCGGCAATGGAGGCCGCGTTCTGGAGGGCCGCACGGGTCACCTTGGCGGGGTCGATGATGCCGGCCTTGAGCAGGTCCACGTACTCGCCCGTGGCCGCGTTCAGGCCCATGGCACCCTTCTCGGACTCCACTCGCTGGACCACGACGGACCCCTCGAGGCCCGCGTTGTCGGCGATGTGCCTGGCGGGGGCGACGAGCGCCTCGTACACCGTGCGCGCACCGGTCGCTTCGTCGCCCGTGAGCGACTCGACGACCTTCAGCACGCTCGCGCGGCTGCGCAGCAGGGCGGTGCCGCCTCCGGCGACGACCCCCTCCTCGATGGCGGCACGGGTGGCCGAGATGGCGTCCTCGATGCGGTGCTTCTTCTCCTTCAGTTCGACCTCGGTCGCCGCACCCACCTTGATGAGCGCGACACCGCCGGCGAGCTTGGCGAGACGCTCCTGGAGCTTCTCGCGGTCCCAGTCGCTGTCGGTGTTGTCGATTTCGGTCTTGATCTGGTTGACGCGTCCGGCCACCTCGGTCTTGTCACCGGCACCGTCCACGATGGTGGTGGTGTCCTTGGTGATGATGACACGCTTGGCGCGGCCGAGCAGGTCGAGGGTGACGTTCTCGAGCTTGAGACCGACCTCCTCGCTGATGACCTGGCCGCCGGTGAGGATGGCCATGTCCTGCAGCATCGCCTTGCGACGGTCGCCGAAACCGGGTGCCTTCACCGCGGTGGAGTTGAACGTGCCGCGGATCTTGTTCACCACGAGGGTGGCGAGAGCCTCGCCCTCGACGTCCTCGGCGATGATGAGCAGCGGACGGCCGGTCTTCATGACGGACTCGAGCGCGGGCAGCAGCGACTGCACGGACGAGATCTTCGAGGAGTAGAAGAGGATGTACGGCTCGTCGATGATCGCTTCCTGGCGCTCGGCGTCGGTCACGAAGTACGGCGAGAGGTAGCCCTTGTCGAACTGCATGCCCTCGGTGAAATCGAGCTCGATGCCGAAGGTGTTGCTCTCCTCGACCGTGACCACACCGTCCTTGCCGACCTTGTCGATTGCGTCGGCGATGACGCCGCCGATGGCGGCATCGGCCGCCGAGATGGTGGCGACGCTGGAGATGTCGCCCTTGTCGTCGACTTCCTTCGCCTGTGCCTTGATGGCCTCGACGGCCGCCGCGACGGCCTTCTCGATGCCGCGCTTCAGGCCCATGGGGTTGGCGCCGGCAGCGACGTTGCGCATGCCCTGCTGCACCATCGCCTGGGCGAGCACGGTGGCCGTGGTGGTGCCGTCACCCGCGACGTCATTCGTCTTGGTGGCGACTTCCTTGACCAGCTGGGCGCCCATGTTCTCGAACGGGTCGTCGATCTCGACTTCCTTGGCGATGGACACGCCGTCGTTCGTGATGGTGGGTGCGCCGAACTTCTTGTCGAGGACCACGTTGCGGCCCTTGGGCCCGAGCGTGACCTTGACGGCGTCGGCGAGCTTGTTCACGCCTGCCTCGAGGGCACGGCGAGCCTCGTCGTGGAACTTCAGTTGCTTGGCCATCGGGGATTACTTCTCCACGACCGCGAGAACGTCACGGCTGGTGAGTATGAGCAGGTCCTTGCCGGCGTGGTTGATCTCGGTGCCGCCGTACTTGCTGTACAGGACGGTGTCGCCGACCTTCACGTCGAGCGGGAAGTGCTGGCCCTCGTCGTCGCTCCAGCGGCCGGGGCCGACTGCGAGGACGACACCCTGCTGGGGCTTCTCCTTGGCGGTGTCCGGAATGACGAGACCAGAAGCGGTGGTCTGCTCTGCTTCGCTCGGCTCGACGACGATGCGGTCGTCCAGTGGCTTCAACTTCATGGTTTTCCTCCAGATGCGTGGATGGTTTCTGTTCCCGGACCGGGGGGTGACCCGGGCGGTTAGCACTCAATCGGTGCGATTGCTAATGATACGGACGGACCCCGCCCGTTGGCAACCGGCAACGGCGAGTGCTAAGCGCCCGGCAGAAGGGCGAGTGCGGGGCCGAGGGGCAGACCGATCACGTTCGACAGCGACCCCTCGACCCTGGCCACCAGGCACATCCCGAGACCCTGGACCGCGTAGGCACCCGCCTTGCCCCGGGGCTCCCCCGAGGCCACGTACCACGAGACCCGCTCGGGGGTGAGCCGACGAAAGGTGACCCGGGAGGTCTCGAGGTGGGTGAGAGCGGCGCCGGCGCGGCCGGCACAGACGGCGGTGTGGACCAGATGGGTGCGGCCGGACAGGGCGGCAAGCATGCCGCGGGCGTCGTCATCGTCCGCGGGCTGACCGAGGGACTGACCGTCCAGATCGACCACTGTGTCGGCCGCCAACACCACCATGCCCCTGTGCCGGGCGGCGACGGACGCATGCTTCAGTGCCGCGAGCCGGACTGCGGTGTCCGCCGGACGTTCCCCCGGCAGGGGTGTCTCGTCGATGTCAGCCGGATCGACCACCGGGTGGAGCCCGCGGCCTGCCAGCAACGCAACCCGCCGCGGCGACCGCGATGCGAGGACGATTTCCACGCCCTCACCCTACGGCGCACACATTCGTCGCATGAACCAACCGTCAGACACCCGATTCCGCGTGCAGAAGTCCCTTGCTACGGTTCACGGCGAGGAGATTGCCGCCCTGTGCATGGAACTGATGCCCCAGATTGACACGACACTGCTCGTCACCCGCCCCGATCTAGATGGTGCCGTCGTCTTGCTGCGCCGCGACATGGACCACGGGTTCGCCGCAATACGGGCCGAGATGAACAACGAGTTCGCCGCAGTGCGGGCCGACATGGACCGCGAACTCAACGACATCCGCAACGAGATGAGAACCGGGTTCGCTGCGATACGGGCCGAGATGGACCACGGGTTTGCCGCAGTGCGGGCCGAGATGCAGGTTGGGTTTGCGGAGCAGGGCAGGTTGTTCGCCGAGACCGTCGCGCGCAGCACGAATCAATCGCTCCGGTGGTCGATCGTGACAATGGTGTCCATGCAGGCCGTGCTCGTCGCGGCCGTGCGGTTGCTCTGAGTCAGCCGCCGCTCAGCGCGACGACAGCCTCGTCGTCGGGAACGGTGAGGTCGTCCCGGTTCTCCAGATAACCCTCCGGCAGCACCACCTTGATCGGGCCGTTGGTGTGCCCACGGGCGAGACGTTCCCCACCGGGAACCAACCGCATCGTCGGGTCAAGCGAGGCCGATATGCGGAGCAGCTCCTCGAACGAGGACACTGTCGAGAATGAACGGCGTGCCTCCGAGCCCACCGGATAGCCCGTGAGGTACCAACCGGCATGCTTGCGGAAGTTGCGGATGCCGAAGTCGGGGCCCATCACCGACATCAGGCCCTCCGCATGCGATGCCATGACCTCGAGCACGAACCCCAGGTCGGGTGAGGGCTGGACGGGTCGCCCCGCGAACACGTCGACAAGGTCCCGGAACAGCCACGGCTTGCCGAGACACCCCCTGCCCACGACCACACCGTCGCACCCCGTCTGTTCCATCATCGCGAGAGCATCGGTTGCCTCCCAGATGTCGCCGTTGCCGAGCACGGGGATGTCCTTCACCTCACGCTTCAGTTCGGCGATTGCCTCCCAACGGGCCGACCCCGCGTAGTGCTGCTCGGCCGTCCTCGCGTGCAGCGCGATCATCGCGATGCCCTCTTCGCGCGCCGCGCGCCCCGTGTCGAGGAACGTCACGAGGTCGTCGTTGATGCCGATGCGGAACTTGCACGTGACCGGCACACCGAAGGGTTCTGCCGCCGCGACAGCCGCCGCCATGATCGCCCGCGTCAGGTTCCGCTTCACGGGGACGGCGGCACCCCCGCCCTTCCGCGTCACCTTGGTCGCGGGGCAACCGAAGTTCATGTCGATGTGGTCGGCGGCGTCCTGTTCGCACAGCGCACGCACGGCACGGCCGACGAACTCCGGGTCGCTCCCGTAGATCTGGAGACTGCGGAAGTCCTCGTCCGGCCCGAACGCCACCATTTTCCGGGTCTTCTCGTTGCCGTGGACGAGAGCGGCAGCCATCACCATCTCGCTCACGTAGACGAGGCCGGGGCCGAACCTGCGGCACTCGGCCCGGAACGGGATGTTGGTGACGCCCGCCATCGGTGCGAGCACCACGGGCACGGGGAACTCGCGCCCGCGCAGCACGAGGGGCAGCCTGCTCATCGTGATTCTCCCCGCGGAACCTCGGAGAGCTTCAGGTTGGGGTACGCACCGCAGTCCAGGTCCATCGGGCCGTCGCTGCGGAGCCGGTGCCACGCGGCGGCGGCGATCATGGCGGCGTTGTCGGTGCACATGGCCCTGCTCGGGAGCGCGACCCTCACACCGGCCTCCGACCCGCGGCGCTGCATCTCGCTGCGCAGGAGCGAGTTCGCGGCGACACCGCCGCCGAGGACGACACCCCGCGCTCCCGACTGTGCGGCGGCCCGGAGCGTCTTGGCGCAGAGCACGTCCACCACGGCAGCCTGGAACGACGCGGCGATGTCGACCGACCGCGCACCCGGGTTGCGGCGCGCATGGTTCACAACAGCGGTCTTCAGGCCGCTGAAGGAGAAATCGAGCCCGTCGTTCATCATCGCCCGCGGGAACGGGATGGCGTCAGGGTCACCGTCGGCGGAGACCCTGTCGATCACGGGACCGCCGGGGTAGCCGAGGTCGAGGAACCGCGCCACCTTGTCGTATGCCTCGCCGGCGGCGTCGTCGATGGTGCGCCCGAGGATGCGGTAGTCGCCGTGACCGCGCATCTCCACGATCATCGTGTGACCCCCGCTCACCAGGAGGACCACGAGCGGGAACTCGAGACCCGGGTCATCGAGGAGACCGGCGTAGAGATGCGCCTCGAGATGGTTCACACCGATGAACGGCCTGTCCCACGACAGCGCCAGCGACTTGGCCGCCGACACACCGACGAGCAGTGCCCCGATCAGGCCAGGTCCGGCGGTTGCCGCGACCGCATCGACCCGTGACGGCGCGATCCCTGCCTCGTCGAACGCCCTGCGCACGACGGGAACGATCGACTCGAGGTGCGCCCTGCTGGCGACCTCGGGCACGACGCCACCGAAGCGGGCATGGATGTCGATCTGGCTGCTGACCACGGACGAGAGAACGTCGTTGCCGCCCATCACGAGTGCCGCCGCCGTCTCGTCGCAACTGGTCTCGACGGCGAGGACCACCGTCGACTCGTCGAACCTGCGGGTCATTGCCAATCCCCCGTCTGCCGCCTCGACTGGATGTGGTCCAGCCGTTCGGCGAACTCCGGCGTGTCGACGCCGTGGGCCCACATGATGATCGCGTCGTCGGTGTTCTCGTAGTACCGCTTGCGCACGCCGGCGGGCACGAACCCGAACCGCCGGTACAGCTGCTGGGCGGCGGTGTTCGTGTGGCGCACCTCGAGGGTCATCGCCTGGCAGCCGCGGTCGTGGGCGAGCCGCGCGAGGTCGAGCAGCATCTCCGTTGCCACGCCGCGCTGGTGCCACTCGGGGTCCACGGCGATGTTCGACACGTGTGCGTCGTCCCCGCTGAACATCAACCCGCCGTACCCGACGAGCTCGTCGTCGACGTACGCGACGAGGTAGTACCTGTTGCCGGCCCGCATCTGGTTGAGCTCTGTGACGAACGTGCGGTGCGTCCACGGCCGCGGGTACACCTGCTCCTCTATCTCGAGCACGCGACGCAGGTGCCGACGCCGCATGGTCTCGGTGGTCAACGTGTTCGTGGGACGCTCGCGCATGAAACTCACCGCGCACCCTCCCTCGTCTGCCAGTTGATCTCGGCGTCGGGCGCACGCAGGTAGACGGGCTCGAGTGCGTCCGCCGCCACTGTCAGGTCGCGCGCGGCGCGCACGGCACCGAGAGCGAGGACATCCTCGGCACGCGGGGCCGCGAGTGACGCCGGCCCCGCCTCCGCGTGGGTGAGGGCGGCGAATTCGTCCGGGTGGCGGAGGAACCCCGACCCGACGCACACGACCGTCTCGCCGCGGTCCGCGATCTCGATCGCGACATCCCCGGGGGCCGACACCTCCGGACCCCGCAGCAAGACGGGCTCGGTGCCCGCCCGGCCGGGTCGGTACAGGGCCCAGTAGACCTCACCCCGGCGGGCATCGAGCGCCACGGCAACCGGCGACTCGGTGGTGCCGGTTCCCCACGCGACCGCGTCGAGGCTGGTGACAGCGACGAGAGGGATGTCCAGCGCCCAGGCCATTGTCTGCGCGGTCGCCATGCCGACACGCATGCCGGTGAAGAGCCCGGGTCCCACGTCGACAGCGATGTGGTCGATCGCGTCGACCGTGACGGATGCCTGGCGCAGGACGAAGTCGATCATCGGTGCGAGGGACTCGGCGTGCCGCCTGTCGCTGGCGAGCATCGCCGAGGCGCGCGGCCCGGCGTGGTCGCCCACCGCCACGCCCACACGTTCGACCGACGTCTCGATGGCGAGGATCATGATGCGGCCCCCGTGACGGAGGTGCGCAGCCTCTCCCAGCGCGCATCCCACGAGTGACCCTCGACCGACACGGTGAGATGCCGCGTGTCGTCATCATCCTCGTCCGGTTCGATGTCGATGCGCAGGTGATCACCCAACACACCAGTGGCAACGTCACCCCACTCGACGATGACGACCGCGCCCAGGTCGGCGCGCTCGCGGAGGCCGAGGTCGGCAACCTCCCCGAGGGTGCGGAGACGGTAGAGGTCGGCATGGTGCACCGGCACGCGCCCGGTCCGGTACTCGTGCACAAGGGTGAACGTGGGCGAGGTGACGTCCTCGTCGCGCGACACGCCCAGCGCAGCCGCGAAGCCGCGCGTGAACGCGGTCTTTCCCGCACCCATCGGACCCGCGAGCACGATGAGGTCACGTGGCCGCACAACCGCGGCGACCGCGGCCGCGACACGGGCCGTGCAGGACTCGTCGCGCGACACGACGGAGATCACAGGTACCTCCGGTGGATGCGCGGCGAGATGCCGCAGACGATCTCGTACCCGATCGTCCCCGTGAGGTCCGCCCAGTCGTCCGCCGTGACGGTGCGCTCCCCCTGCGTCCCGATGAGGACGACCTCGTCACCCACCGAAACAGAGCTGTCGGACCCGCAGTCCACCATCAACTGGTCCATAGTGACGGTCCCCGCGATGCGGCGCGGCACACCGTTTATGAGCACCGAGCCTCCCTCGTGACCGAGCCGGCGCGGGACGCCGTCGGCGTACCCGAGCGGCACCGTGGCAACGAGCGACTGCGAGGCCAGCGGAGTGCGGAGGCCGTAGGAGACGGCCTCCCCGGCCTCCACCCAGCGCACCGCGGACACGCGCGCCTTCAGTGACATCGCGGGGATCAGCCCGCGGCACTCCTCGGCCACGCCGTGCCCCGGGAGCAGCCCGTAGGTGGCGAT
>RFZO01000060.1 GCA_009920715.1 Actinomycetota bacterium
TGCTCAACTTCCAGACCATGATCACCGAGCTGACGGCGTTGCCTCTCGCCAATGCCTCTTTGCTTGACGAATCCACTGCCGTTGCGGAGGCCATCACGCTCGCCCACCGCACGGTCAAGAAGAAGCGGGACACGGTCCTCCTCGACGCCGACACGCACCCCCAGACGGTTGCCGTGGTCCGCACGCGGATGGAGCCGCTCGGGCTGAACGTTGAGCTCGCGGCACCGCACATGTTCGACGGCGACCGTCACTTCGCGGCCGTCATCTCGTATCCCTCCTCCGGCGGATTCATCCACTCCGCACCTGACATGCGGAACTACGCGGACACGGTCCATGCCGCCGGATCCATCGCGATAGCGATCACCGACCTCATGGCTCTCGCCCTCATCGAGGCACCGGGCACTCTCGGCTTCGACGTGGCGGTCGGGTCCTCGCAGCGTTTCGGCATCCCGCTCGGTTTCGGCGGGCCCCACGCGGCCTTCATGGCCTGCCGCGAGGAGCACGCCCGTTCGCTTCCCGGTCGCCTCGTCGGTGTGAGCACGGACACCGCAGGCAGACCCGCGCTGCGCCTCACCCTGCAGACGCGGGAGCAGCACATCAGGCGTGAGAAGGCCACCTCCAACATCTGCACGTCCCAGGTGCTGCTCGCGAACATGGCGGGCATGTACGGCGTGTGGCACGGGCCCGACGGTGTGCGCGCCATCGCAACACGCATCGCCTCGCTGGCCTCCGGCGCCGCGGACGCACTGCGGGCGGGGGGCTTCTCCGTGCGCCACACGAGCCTCTTCGACACCGTCCGGATCGACGGGGTGGACGCCGACGCCGTCTGTGCCGCGGCCTGTTCGGCAGGCTTCAACATCCGCCGGATCAACGACACTTCGGTGTCCTTCAGCACGGACGAGCAGGCAACCGAGGACGAGGTCTCGGCCCTGCTCTCAGCCCTCGGCTGCTCCGCCCCCTTCTCCCCCGCCGAGCCGGCGGTCAGAATGGCAAGCCGCACCACGGACTTCATGACCCAGTCCGTGTTCCATTCGCACCGCTCCGAGCACTCGATGCTGCGTTACCTGCGGCGTCTCGCCGACAAGGACCTCGCACTGGACCGCACCATGATCCCGCTGGGGTCGTGCACCATGAAGCTCAATTCCACCACAGAGATGGAGCCCGTGACATGGGACGAGTTCTCGTCGGTCCACCCCTATGCACCCGCTGACGAAACCGCAGGAATGCGCGCCGTCATCGACGACCTCGAGCGGATGCTCGTGGCCGTCACCGGGTACGACGCGGTGAGCCTCCAGCCGAATGCCGGGAGCCAGGGCGAGTTCGCAGGGTTGCTGGCGATCCGCGGGTACCACCGCTCGCGCGGGGACCTCCAGCGCGACGTCTGTCTCATTCCCGAGAGCGCGCACGGAACGAACGCCGCGAGCGCCGTGATGGCCGGCATGCGGGTCGTCGTCGTGGGATGCGACGGGAACGGCAACATCGACATCGACGACCTCGAGAAGAAGGCCTCCGCCGCAGGCGAGACTCTGGCCGCGACGATGATCACGTACCCGTCCACCCACGGGGTCTTCGAGGAGTCGATCACCCGCGTCTGCGAGATCATCCACTCCCACGGTGGGCAGGTGTACGTCGACGGGGCAAACCTGAACGCCCTCGTCGGGCTCGCCCAACCGGGCAAGTTCGGGGCCGACGTCAGCCATCTCAATCTTCACAAGACCTTCTGCATCCCCCACGGCGGCGGCGGACCCGGTGTCGGACCTGTCGCAGTGCGCGCACACCTCGCCGACTTCCTCCCCGGCGACCCGGTCAACCCCGTGACGGCCGTCGGGCCGGTCTCCGGCGCCAACTTCGGGTCAGCGTCCATCCTCGGCATCCCGTGGGTCTACATCACGATGATGGGGTCGGACGGTCTCAGGCAGGCCACGGTCGACGCCATCCTCTCGGCGAACTACGTGGCGGCGCGGCTCCGCGGGGCATTCCCCGTGCTCTACGCCGGCGAGCACGGAACCGTCGCGCACGAGTGCATACTGAACGTCGCCGAGGTCGTGAGGGGCACCGGAGTCACCATCGACGACGTTGCCAAACGCCTGATGGACTTCTGCTTCCACGCACCGACAATGAGCTTCCCCGTGGCGAACACACTGATGGTGGAGCCGACCGAGAGCGAACCGCTGGAGGAGTTGAACCGTTTCTGCGAGGCGATGCTGGCCATCCGTGCGGAGATCGACGACGTGAGGGACGGCCGCATCACGGCGGAGGACTCCCCGCTGCGCCACGCACCGCACACGGTCGAGGACACAGTGGGCACGTGGGACAGGAAGTACCAGCGGGACACCGCTCTCTTCCCGCTCCCCTCGCTGCGAACAAGGGGCTACTTCCCCTCCGTCTCGCGCATCGATGCCGCGTACGGCGACCGCAACCTGGTCTGCACCTGTGCGCCCATCGAGGCATATGCCGAATCGCTCACGTCCGATACTGTTCCCGCATGAGCGAGAGCACGCCGGCGAACCCCATCGAGCAGTTGCTGGCGCTCGTGTCAATGGTGGATCCCGTGGACCTCGCCTCAAGGGCGGTCGATGCGTCCCGGCGCACAACTGAGTCCCTCATTCTGATCCTCGAGAACTTCGCGTCCACGGTGGACAACCTCAACCGCACCACCACCCGCATCAACTCCCTCCTCGACGAGGTGGAGGAGCCGCTGCGCCGGATCATGCCGCAGGTCGGCAACGCAATGAACGCCGCCGCGTCGCTGGGGGAGATCGCGTCGTCCCTCGGCGAGCTCACCAAGCGTCTCGGTCCTCTCGCATCCATGGCCGAGAGCGCCGGTGGGCTGTTCGGGTTCAAGCCACCCCGGCCCCAGGCTCCCCCGAGCGAGCCGACCGCAGCCGGGTCCTAGGACGGTTTCTTCTTCTCCACGAACGGCATCGGCACCACCGTTGCCGGGAGCATCGTGCCCCTCACATCGGCCGAGAGGGTGTCGCCGATGTTCACATCCGGCGACACGAGGGCCATCGCGACGCAGTGACCGAGGGTCGGAGAGAAGTTCCCGCTGGTGACCTGACCCACCGTCTCGCCGGAGGGGCGCCTGAGTTCGCACCCGTCGCGCGCCGGTCGTCGCCCGTCAATTCGCAATCCCACGAGGCGCCGTGACGGACCGCGCTCCTTCTCCGCGAGCAGGGCCTCGCGGCCCCGGAACGCGGGCTTCCCCCACGCCACTACCCACTCAAGACCTGCCTGGAGGGGCGTGATGCCCGCCCCGAGCTCGTGGCCGTGCAGCGGAAGCGCAGCCTCCAGCCGCAGCGTGTCCCTGGCGCCGAGTCCGGCGGGCATCGCCCCGTTCCGCACCACCGCATCCCACACGGAGAGGGCGCCATCCACGGGGACGGCAATCTCGATGCCGTCCTCCCCCGTGTAACCGGTGCCGGCGACCGTGCAGTCATGACCGAGGACATTGACCCGCGCCACGCGGAACCTCCCCACTACGGCCGCCTCGGGGCAGAAGGAACTGACCGTGTCGCGGGCGGCGGGTCCCTGCACCGCGATCACGGCACGCGTGGCGGTGGTGTCGGTGCCCCCGATGGCGGAGATCACGCGTTCCGTGTTGGACGCATTCGGCATCACGTCGAAAACCTCATCGTCAACCCACCACACGATGATGTCGTCGAGCACGCTCGCATCGGACTCATCGAGAAGGTGGGTGTACTGGGCACGACCCGGCCCGATGCGGGCGAGGTCATTCGTCAGCGTCGCCTGCAGCCGCCCGAGCGCACCGTCACCCTCGAGACGGACAGTGCCAAGGTGACTCACGTCGAACACCGCCGCCGCGCTGCGGCAGGCGGCATGCTCGGCCAGCGTGCCCGAGGGGTACGCGATCGGCATCTCCCAGCCCCCGAACGGGGCCATCTTCGCGCCGAGCGAACGGTGCACACCGTCGAGCGGCGACGTCCTCGTCATCGCGCTCAGGCGTCGCCCTGTGCGGTGCCCCGGCTCTCGCGGGCCAGGCGGGCGGACTCCTCCGCCCTCTCGGCCTCGGCGCGCACTCGCTCCTCCGTCTCGCGGATGCGGTCGGACAGGGAGACGATGCGGTTGTCGACTTCCTCCCTGACGCCGGTGAGGGGCAGGACGTTCAGCACACCCTGGCCGTGACGCAGCACGTCGACGAGGTTGTCGCCGTCACAGAGGATCACGGAGTTGCCGTCGATCACGATGTGCGCGGATGCGATCTCGGTGCCCACGTGGTCGCGCATGTACGCGAACACGTCACGGATCTTCGGCAGCTTGATGCCGGCGTCGAGCATCTTCTTGATGACCTTCAGCTCGAGCAGGTCCTTGTAGGTGTAGCGACGGCGCGAGCCGCTGCCCGACGCGTCGGCAGCGGACGGGCGGATGAGATTGGTGCTCGCCCAGTAGTCGAGCTGGCGGTAGGTGATGCCGACGATCTCGGCCGCGCTGTGTCCGCTGTACGTCTCGTTGTTCATGGCTCCCACCTTCGGGTCACACCCGGGTAACTACACGGGTGTAAGACGCTACGCCCGCGGCCGCCGGAACGCAAGGGGTCAGAGATTGAAGTCGTCGGGGTTGATGTTCTCGATGAAATCCCTGAATTCGTCGAGAATCTCGCCGTCGTCGTCGGCAGACACGGCGGGGACGGCCCCCACCTCGTCCAGGAGTGACTCGCGGGCGTAGATCGGCGCGTTGGCCCGCAACGCGAGGGCCACCCCGTCCGAGGGCCGGCAGGACACCGTGGTCTCCTCCCCCTCCCCCGTGGCGAGGACGAGCTCGGCGAAGAACGTGCTCTCCTTCACGTGGGTGAGGACCGTCCGCTTGACCTCGATGCCGAGCCTCTCCAGCGCGAGGACGAACAGGTCGTGCGTGAGCGGGCGTGGCGACACCTCGCCGTCGAGCATCATGCGGATGACCATGCCCTCGTTCAGCCCGATGAAGATGTCGAACTGGCGCCGTGGCTGGTCGTCCTCGCGCAGGGTGACCACGAAACTGTTGGTGGCGCGGCTGCGTTCCACCCGCCTGACCGAGAGCGACTTCACGGTCACCTCGGCTCGATGAGTCGGGCGGTCCCCCGGGCGAGCAGTGACGCCCTGAGGTCTGCCCCCAGTTCGACGAGCTCCGCGAGCATCTCCGTCGCCTCGTCGCGGCCCGTCGCACTCCTTGCGCGCAGGAGCGGGAGGATGCGCTGCTCGAACAGGCTCAGTTCGCGCTCGGCACTGGTCTTCCACGCGCGCAGGTGGCGGATGTCGATACCGAGGTCACGGAAGCGCCCGGCCACCCTTGCGATCTCCACCGAATGGGGCTCGAAGAACGTGGTGTCCCCCACGTCGTGGCCGTTCACGAGCCCCGCGCCCTCCAGTTCCTTCAGGAAGTCGGCGTCGATGGAGCACCTCGCGAGCAGCACATCACGCGGCAGTGACTCGGTCTGGTCCGCGTGCCGGGAGGCCACCTTCTTGCGCTCCCGCGCCACTATCGACGCGGGGACGTCCTGCTCGAGCGGCGGTGTGGTCGTGGTGGTCCTCGACCCGCGCGGGATGGCCGCACGCGCTGCCGGGTGGGCATCGCTGCGGATCACCCCGTCGGACACCAGGCGAAGCTCGCGGCTGATGTCGCTGGTCTCGTCGTCGAGCCGGTCCTTGATGACCCGCAGCGGCAGGAAGTGGGCCTTCTGCTCGCGCAGGATGACCCTCAGTCTCTCCACCTCGGCGTCGGTGAACTGCCGGTAGCCCGACGCGGTGCGCTCCGGCTCGATCAGTCCCTGGCTCTCGAGGAACCGGATCTTCGAGATTGTGACGTCGGGGAACTCCTCCAGCAACTGGGCCAGCACCTCGCCGATGGACAGATAGTCGCGTCCGCTCACCGCGCGCTCCCCGCGCTCTGGAGGAACACCAGACGGAACTTGCCGACCTGCAGTTCGTCACCCTGCGACAGCACCACGGAGTCCGCACGGCTCTGGTTGACGTACGTGCCGTTGAGTGAGCCCACGTCGGAGGCGACGTACCGACCGTCGACGAGGCGGATCTCGGTGTGGCGACGGCTCACCGTGATGTCGTCGAGCACGATGTCAGACTCCGGGTGACGGCCGATGGTGGTCACCTGCGTGCGGAGCACGAAATGAGCGCCCTCCTCGTCACCGCCCCTCACCACGAGGATGGCCTCCCCCGCCGCGATGTCCCCCAGGTCGACCACAACGTCATCGGCCCGCCCGGGGGCGTCCATGAGCGGGTCGACCTTCGCGAGCGTGATCGTTCGGTCGTCCGCGACGTCCAGCACCGACCCGCACGCGCTGCAGAACCCGCTGTTGGGTGGGTTGCGGTGGCCGCAGCGGTTGCAGAAGACGTACGACATGTCAGCCGACGAGGGCCTGGTATTCCTCGGCCGAGAGAAGGTCCGTCGGTTCGCCGCTCATCTCGATCTCGCAGATCCATCCCCGTCCGTAGGGGTCGGTGTTCAGCAACTCGGGCTGGGCCGAGAGCTCGTCGTTGACGGCCTTGACGGTGCCCGACACCGGTGCATAGACGTCGTTCACGCTCTTGGTGCTCTCAATTTCGCTGAAGGAGTCGTGTGCGGCGACCACGGACCCGACCTCGGGCATCTGCACGAACACGATGTCGCCGAGTGCGTCCTGGGCGAAATCGGTGATGCCGATGCGGGCGACGGACCCGCTGACCTGGACCCACTCGTGGTCCTTCGTGTACTGGAGGTGGGAGGGGACGCTCACGACCCTCACGGTAGTCGTTTGGCGGCTCTCCCCGAGGACAAGTGGGCACGCACGAGAGGCACGTACCGCAGGAGAGTCCAGTAGGAAACGGTCATGCCGGGGACGGCCGCGGCCCAGCCGATCCAGCTGAAGACACCCCACGAACCCCCGACCGACCCG
Source organism: Actinomycetota bacterium (assembly GCA_009920715.1). Classification (GTDB taxonomy): domain Bacteria; phylum Actinomycetota; class Acidimicrobiia; order Acidimicrobiales; family Ilumatobacteraceae; genus UBA2093. The sequence continues at coordinate 6,887 of RFZO01000060.1, forward strand.
AGCGTCAACCAGCCCACCGTGCACATCACGAGAAAGGCCGCCCACTTGCCGGCCTTCGTCACGGGGAACCTCTCCATCCCGAGAACGGTCCCGCCCACCATCATCAGCGCGATGAGGCCCTCCCGGACGAGGATGAGGATCCCCAGCCACAGGGGGAACGCGTCGCACCACATGGAGGTGACGACACCCACGAAGAAGATGGTTCGGTCTGCGACAGGGTCGAGCACTTTCCCGAGTTCGCTCCCCTGGTCGAAGCGACGTGCGATCCAGCCGTCGATGAAATCGGTGAAGCACAGCGCGCCGAAGAACCACGCACCCGCGACGATGCGACCGTCCCCCATCCACGACACGAAGACCGGCAGGAGCAGGAGCCGGATGACCGAGAGGGCGTTCGGCACGGTCCACACCCGGTCGAACAGGCCTGCTTTCGGCTCCTCGGTCACGTGCGAAGAGTACTTCCGCCCGCCCCCGGGGGGTCGGGACCCGTCCGTACGGACCTATTGTCTGTCCGTGGCACGCAAACCAGCAGGAACAGAACTCGAGGGCCAGGTCGCCTTCATCACCGGGGGCGCTTCCGGGCTAGGGGCTGCCGCTGCAGAGCGTCTGGCCGCCGACGGTGCCGTGGTGGTCATCAACGACCTCTCGGCAGAGGCCGCAACCGAGACCGCAGGACGTTTCGGGGGGATCGGGTACGGATTCGACGTCACGGACTCTGCCGCCTTCGATGCCGCTGTCGACGACACTGTGGCCAGGCTCGGGCGGCTGGACATCATGGTGAACAACGCGGGCATCGCCCCGTCCAACGTGTCCTCGAAAATGCAGCGCAGCATCGACAACGCGGGACGACGGATGGCGGGGGACATCGCCTCGCTCGAGCCCATGGACACACTGGTCGACCTCAGCGATGCCGACTGGGACAGGATGATCCGGGTCCATCTCTACGGCGCCTTTCACGGCACCCGCGCCGCACTGCGCCACATGACTCCGCGCCGTTCCGGGTCCATCGTGAACATCTCCTCGATCCTGGGACTCATGCCCTCGGCCGGTGCACCGCACTACTCGACGGCGAAGGCAGCCATCATCGCGCTCACGAAGTCCGTTGCCGACGAGGTGTCGGGCCTCGGCATCCGAGTCAATGCGGTGTGTCCCGGCTACATCGACACTCCCCTGCTCACGCCGTTCTCGGAGCAGATGAAGGCAGCCATCACCATGCGTATCGGGATGGGACGCATGGGCGAGCCCACGGACATCGCCGAGATGATCAGGTTCCTGGCCGGGCCGGAGTCGAAGTACTGCACGGGCGACGTGTTCAAGGTCTCCGGGGGGTACCTCGGGTGACCACCATCTTCACGCGCATCATCAACAGGGAGATCCCCGGGACGTTCGTGCTCGAGGACAACCTGTGCGTCGCGTTCATGAGCATCAACCCGCTGGCGGACGGGCACGTCCTCGTCATCCCGCGCGCGGAGGTTGACCACTGGGTCGACCTGCCGTCCGACCTGTCTGCCCACCTCTTCGCCGTGTCCCATCGCATCTCCACCGCTCTCGCCGAGGCCTTCCCGTGCGAGCGCGTGGGCATGATCATCGCCGGGTACGAGGTGAACCACTGCCACATCCACCTGGTGCCGACCACCGACATGTCCCAGCTGGACTTCCGGAACGCGGCGCGGACCGTCGAGCGCGAACGCCTCGAGGCAAACGCGGCGCGCATCATCGCCGCACTCGGCTGAACTAACGGGGTCAGAACAGAGTGTCGGGCCCCGGGTCGGGCGCGGACTTCGGTTCGATCAGCCCCGGGCCCGTGTTGCGCACGGAGTTCACTGCCTTGTCCACCTCGTACGGCGCGAGCAGGGGCTGGGTGTCGAGTGCGAGAAGACCGAGAGGGGCGACATCGTCGAGAGCCCAGTGCGCGCAGTCGACCGCGTCGAGCTGGACGGGGCTGCGGTGGTGGATTGAGGCGAGATCGGCGAGGCTCTCGCGCGTGATGAGCGTGAACGTGTCGCACCCGAGGAGCGGGCTGTGGACCCACAGGCCGGCAGCCCACATGGTGCGGCCGTCAGCACGCGGCACGAAGAAGGGTCGCTTGTTGCGCGCATCCGAGCGGTCCCACTCGTAGAAGCCCGTCATGGGGATCATGGCCCTGTGTGACGTGACGAGGTTCCTGAATGACGGCTTCTCCGTGACCGTCTCCGAACGGGCATTTATCATCTTCGAGGCAGCGGCTGGATCCTTCGACCACGGTGGCAGTAAGCCCCATCTGGCGACCTGCAGCACCGGACCGGTGTCCCCCGTCGTCACGATGAGGCAGTCATGCGTGGGGGCGGTGTTGAAGTTGGACACCCCGGCGGGCAGGCCTTCCGCGGGCGACGCGTTCACCCCAACCTCGGCCAGCTCGGCGAGCAGGTCGTCCACGGCGAAATTGCCGACGAACCTCCCGCACATCAGCGACAACCTGACGCTTGCCGTGCCTGACGGTGCCGCCGGTCAAGTCTCATGGTCGGGCTTGCGGGATTTGATGCCGCATCTCTCCGTTGGCGTGGTCTCGCAAGAGTTGTGTAGTTCAACACTTTAGGCATTATTGCGGGATTTCGGTTTCCATGTCGGCACCAACCTCACGAACTTTGGCCCCCTCATAGCGCCCCTCACCTGCGAGAAACGAGAAACACCGTCAGCCCTACAAGGCCTGCCGCATAGACGAGCAACGCCGCTCCCCCAATCTCTCCGGCAAGAAATCCCAAAGGGAGTGAAAGCCCGTAGAGACCAAGTAGCACACCGCAACCCGTGAGCGTCCGTTCCTCCGATTTTCTAGCCATTCTCTGAAGTTATGTCATGAGTCGACAAGCGCTCTCCCTCATTTCTCACATCGCTAAGGGCGCCCCCGGGAGAGCGGTGAGTTTCCCGGTCAGCGCCTTGACCGCTTCGTGGCATGGTGCGGGGAGAATGGAACCGAACTCGGCGAGGGGCTACCCGAGGCGCTCAGGAAAGTGACGACTAGCAGTTAGTCGTGGATTGTTCCGTTGGGCATTACCGCCTGATGTAAGTTTGCCCATGATAGGTTCGTATCGCGTGTGTTCGCGCCGGACAGGTTCGCACGGGTCAGGTCCGCGTGGCGCAAGTTCGCCTCGGATAAGTTCGCACCAAACAAATCTGCCCACTTCAGTAACGCGCCGTTCAGATTCCCGCGGGTCAGGTTCATATGGGACAGGTTCAATCGAGACAAGTTCGCTCGGGTCAAGGTCGCTCCTGCCAGATGGGCACCGCGTAGGTTCGCTCCGCCCAGGTCCGCATCCGAGAGGTCTGCACTGGAGAGATTCGAATTAGTCAGGTTCGCACGTGCCAAGTTCGCTCCGCACTGGTCTACACCGGACAGGTTCACCCTGTTCCGGCCCGCGGCATACTGATCATGAGCGGACAGGTTCGCCCGAGACAGATCCGCACCGGACAGGTCAGCGCCGCACAGGTCGGCCCGGTGTAAGTCCGCATCGACGAGATTCGCTCCGCTCAAGTCCGCACCCGACAGATTCGCCCGAGACAGATCCGCACCGGACAGGTCAGCGCCGGAAAAATTTCTGTTTCTGAGGTTCCGCCCCGATAAGTTCCGGCGCATGCCTAGAGGATAATGCCCCGGTCAGAGACCAAAACGCCGTGGACAATCGGGGAGCAAAGCCCCAGAGAGTGGTCGGCCAGTTTTGAATTCATGGCATTTGGACGCGACAAAGACAACGATGCAGACGTGTCCGGCAGGTACCTCGTGCGCATGACTACCGGCAGGAAGTCAATTCAGGAGATCCTGAATGAAGGAAATGCAAACGGCTGGGTGCTGGCTTCGTTCATTCACAACGACAAGAACGGGCAGTTCGTGAACATCTGGGACAGAGGTCGCTTACCCCAAAAAATCGCGTTAAGGCTTCCCACGGGTCACTCTCGGCCCCGTGGCTGACACGAGCCTCCGTAAATGTTGGCACCCTTGTGGCACCCCTACGCCCGGATAGTGAGCCGAAACCCTCTACGCATAAAGGGTTTGGTTGGTCGGGCTGGCGGGATTTGAACCCACGACCTCTTGTCCCCCAGACAAGCGCGCTAACCAAGCTGCGCCACAGCCCGTAAGCCAATGTTATCGGGCGGCCGGGCGAACAGGCCTTCTCACGCGAACAGTTGCACCACTCGCCACCCCAGGTAGGCGCACAGCAGAAACACGAGAAGCTTGAAGTGCCACGGGACCTTCTCACCGTCAGCTCCGGCGAGCTTCCGCAGATCGAGGGTGTCGGCAGTCAACCTCTCGCCGTTGACCCCGGAGAAATCAATCGACGTCCCGCAGGACGGACACGTGCCGTCCACCTTCACTGATGACTGGGTGAGGTACTTCGCGCACGGCTCGCACCACGGCATTCAGTCCCCCTTGCGCCTCATCCGCAGCTTCAGCGGCACGGACCCGAACCCGAAGCCCTCACGGATCGAGCGCTCCAGGTAGCGCACGTACGGGGCCGGCAGGTCGCGGTTGACGAAGAGGGTGAATGTCGGCGGATCAATGGCTCCCTGCACGGCGAACAGCACGCGTGCGCCGCCGCCCGCCGGCTGCCTCTGCTGCGCCTCGGCAATGATGCGGTTCACGTCACGTGTGGGCACCTTGCGGTGGTACTGCTCGATGGTCTCCTGCAGAACGGGGCGCATCTTGTGGACGCCCTTGCCCGTGAGCGCGGAGATCTTCAGCACGGGAGCATCGGCGAGGAAGTAGAGCATCCGCGCCATGTCGGCCTCCACCTTCCGGCGCTCCTCCGACTCGAGTAGTTCCCATTTGTTGAGGACCACGAGGATGGGGCAACCGGCGGCGTCAATTCGTTCCGCCAGGCGCTGGTCCTGGCTGGTCACCGACACGGTCGCGTCGATCACGAGCATCGCGATGTCGGCTTCGTCGATTGCACGCAGCGCGCGCACGAGCGAGAAGTACTCGGCGGAGTCGTCGATGCGGCTGCGCTTGCGCATGCCGGCCGTGTCGATGAACACGAGAGGGCCGTCCTCGGTCTCCACGAGCGTGTCGATGGCGTCGCGCGTGGTGCCGGGCATGTCGTGGACCACGGAGCGCTCCTCACCCACGAGTCGGTTGAAGAGCGTGCTCTTGCCCACGTTCGGGCG
>RFZO01000007.1 GCA_009920715.1 Actinomycetota bacterium
CTGCACTGGGCGAACGACGAGCAGAAGGAGAAGTACCTGAAGCCCCTGCTCAACGGGACCACCTCGTCGTGCTTCGCGATGACCGAACCCGAGGTCGCGGGCTCCGACCCCACGCTCATCCGCACCCACGCCATCAAGGACGGCGACGAGTGGATCATCAACGGCCACAAGTGGTTCATCTCCGGTGCACGTCGGGCGAAGTTCGCCATCCTCATCGCCCGCACCGAGATGGACGTTCCCGAGGGCTCACGGGGGGCCAACACCGCCTTCATCGTGGACATCCCCTCCGAGGGCTGGAACGACGTCCGCGAGGTGGAGACGATGCATGGTTCCACCGGTCACTCCGAGATCGTCATCTCGGACCTGCGCGTGCACGACTCGCAGGTGCTCGGCGGCCGTGGCAACGGCCACCGGCTCGGGCAGTACAGGCTGGGCCCGGCGCGCCTCGCGCACTGCATGCGCTGGATCGCCCAGGCCGAGACCGCTCTCGACATGATGGTCGACCGCTCACTGAACCGGTACTCCCACGGCTCCTACCTGGCGGAGAAGCAGGGCGTCCAGTGGATGATCGCTGACTCGACGATGGAGCTGTACCAGTGCAAGCTGATGGTGCTGCACGCCGCGTACCTCATCGACAACGGCGTCGATTTCCGCAACGAGGTGTCGATGGCGAAGCACTTCGTGGCGAACAGCCTGAACCGCATCATCGACCGGGCGATCCAGGTGCACGGTGCCCTCGGCTACTCGACCGACACCCCGCTCGCGAACATGCTGCAGAACGCCCGCTGGGCGCGTTTCGCGGACGGTGCCGACGAGATCCACCAGATGCGCATCGCACAGATGGCCATCAAGGCCTACACCGACCACAAGTCGACGTGGTCAGCCACCGGCAGCCTGCCGATCTGAGCACGGGGCGGGGGATTCAGCCCGCGGCGTCGACCGCTGTCTGCTTCGCCCAGCGGTAGTCGGCCTTGCCCGCCGGCGACCTGACGATCTCGGGGACGAACACGAACGCCTTCGGCAACTTGTAGCGCGCGATGTGCTTCTCCGCCTCCGCGAGGAGTCCCGCCTCGTCGGGCGTCTGCCCGGCCTTCAGCCGCACGATGGCGACGACCTCGTTGCCCCACCTGTCGCTCGGACGACCCGCGACCACACAGTCGTAGACCGCGGGGTGCGCCTTGACCGCCGCCTCGACCTCCTCGGCGAAGATCTTCTCGCCTCCCGAGTTGATGGTGACGGAGTCGCGCCCGTGCATCTCGATCATCATGTCCGCGGTGAGGCGGGCGCGGTCGCCGGGGACGACGTACCGAACGCCGTCGACCACCGGGTAGGTGCGCTTGGTCTTCGCCTCGTCATGGAGGTAGCCGAGAGCCAGGCGGCCGCTCTTGGCGAGCCAACCGAGTTCCTCGTGCCCGGGCTCGAGGACCCTGGTCATATCCTCGGAGAGGATGTGGTTCTGCGGGGCCCACGGGAAGGTGCCCGTGCTGGCGGACCCACTTGCCGCCACCTGGGAGAGCTGTCCACCCGCTTCGGAGGAGCCGAGGCCGTCAACCAGCATCACATGGGGGATGTGGGCGAGGAACTCCTCCTTGAGGTTCGCCGACAGCGGTGCGCCGCCGCTCAGGATGCTGAGCAGACCCGACAGGTCGTGGTTGCCAGTGGCGAGACCGTCGAGCAGCGGCCGGGCGAAGGCATCACCGACGATCAGGAGGAAGTTGGCCTTCTCCCGGTCGACGAGGCCCCAGATGTCGTCGGGGTCGAGCCGCTCGGGCACGGACTGCACGAGGATGGTGCCCCCTGACAGCCACGTGCGCATGGCAATCCAGTGCGCCGCGCCGTGCATGAACGGCGGGCAGGGCAGGGCACGCAGGCCCCCCGCGGCCGCCGCGACGTGGTCCTCCAGCGTGACGGCCTCCTTGTTGCCGCCGAAACACTCGACAACCGCATCTGCGTTCCGCCACAGCACGCCCTTCGGCATGCCGGTGGTGCCGCCCGTGTACAGGATGTAGAGGTCGTCGCCGCTGTACCCGGCCGCCGGCTTCTCGGAGGACGCCCGGGCGAGGGCGTCCTCGTACCAGACCGCACCCTCCATGAGGGGCTCACCTGACGAATCAGGCACCTGCAGGATGACGCGCAGCCGGGGCAACCCGTCGCGCACCTCCGCGAGCAGCGGCGTGAAACGGGAGTGGACGACGATGGCGGTCGCTCCGGAGTCGGTGAGGAGGTACCGCAGCTCCTCGGCGACGTACCGGTAGTTCACGTTGAACGGCGCCACGCGTGCCTTCCATGCGCCGAGCATCGCCTCGAGGTACTCGTTGCCGTTGTGGAGGTAGATGGCGAGGTGGTCCTGGCCGCTCTCCCAGTTCGGCAGGGACGCCCGCTCGGTCGTGCACCCGAGCCCGCAGGAGGCGAGGTGATTCGCGAGGCGTCTCGTCCGGTCGGTGACGTCAGCCCACGTGAACCTCTTGTCGCGGAACACGAGGCACTCCTGGTCGGGGCGCGTGGCCGCGATGGCCTCGTGGATCTCGGCCATTCCGATGGTTGCGGGGAGGTACTGGGTCATCACCGAACGATAACCTCGCAACCGAAGGAGGTTCCATGTCGAACAACCCCCACGCACCGATCTTCGGTGTCTTCGTCCCCCAGGGATGGAAGATGGAACTTGCCGGCATCGAGGGTGCCGAGAACAAGTGGAACAAGGCCGTCGAGATCGCCGTGAAGGCGGAGGAACTCGGCTTCGACTCAATCTGGGTGTACGACCACTTCCACAATGTGCCCGTTCCCGCGCACGAGGCTGTGTTCGAGTGCTGGACGACAATCGCGGCGATCAGCCAGCGCACCTCGCGCATCCGTCTCGGCCAGATGGTTGGTTGCAACAGCTACCGCAACCCGGGCCTGCTCGCCAAGATCACCTCCACCGTCGACGTGATCTCCGGCGGCAGGCTCGACTGGGGCATCGGAGCGGGCTGGTACGAGAACGAGTACCGCGGCTACGGCTACGAGTTCAAGAAGCCCTCCGACCGCATCGGCATGCTGCGGGAGACCGTGGAGATCGTGAAGTCCATGTGGACCAACGCCGAGACCACCTACGAGGGCAAGTACTACAGGCTCGAGCGGGCCAACTGCGACCCGAAGCCGCTGCAGAAGCCGACGCCCCCGGTGTGGATCGGTGGCGGAGGGGAGAAGGTGACGCTCCGCGTGGTGGCGGAGCACGCCGACGTGTCCAACTTCGGCAGTTCCGTCGAGGAGTTCGTCCGCAAGCGGGAGATCCTGAAGGGGCACTGCGCAGCGATCGGTCGCGACGAGGAGACCATCCGCAAGACCGTCTCCTCCGAGATGTTCATCCGCGAGACGGAGAAGGAGATCCTGGAGGCGGGCTCGCGGAGCCTGTGGGGCGAACCGGCCGAATCGTGGCGCTCAAAGGCACTGGTGGGCACCCCCGAGCAGGTGAGCGAGAAGATCCAGCGGTACCTGGACGCGGGTTGCACCGGCTTCGTGCCGTGGTGCCCCGACTACCCGAGCACCGAGACGCTCGAGCTGTTCGCCCGGCACGTCATGCCGAACTTCCGCTGACCGCGGGCTTGCCGCTCAGGCGGAGTAGTAGCGGAAGATGACCTCGGCGATGCAGGACGGCTTTGCGGCGCCCTCGCACTCGAACGTTGTCTCGAGGGTGACCTGGGCACCGCCGGCGACTTCATCGACCGCCAGCACCTTGACGCCCGCGCGGAGGCGCGAGCCGACGGGCACGGGTGACATGAAGCGGACCTTGTTGGCGCCGTAGTTGACTCCCATTGCAATCCCCCCGACCGAGAAGATCTGGGGCAGCAGGACGGGTCCGAGCGAGAGGGTGAGGTAGCCGTGGGCGATGGGGCCGCCGAACGGGCCGGCCTTCGCCTTCTCGACGTCGATGTGGATCCACTGGTGGTCCCCGGTGGCGTCGGCGAAGAGGTTCACCTGTTCCTGGGAGATGGTCATGTACTCGGAGTAGCCGATGTGCTCGCCGATCAGCCCCTTGAGGGCGTCGATGTTCTCGATGTGTCGTGCCATTGCGCCAGTGTTGCACACGTCCTGCGGCAGGTCGTCAACGGAACCAGCGCGTGGCGTGGTTTTTCGACATCGGGTGGAGCAGGAGTGCCACGAGTGCCGCCTCGAACAGGAACGAGATGAGGTTCCGCTGGGTGATGACCCACGACACGGGCAGACCCGGCTCGTGCTGCACCTTGAGCAGGAGGCGAAGCACCAGCGGGGAGAGGGATGCCGCGATGCCGAGGTGCCACCCGAGGCGCCGTCCGTTGGCCATGAGGAAGCCGGCCGCCACGTAGGAGAGGCAGGCGGCGGGGGAGAGAACACCGCCGAGCCCCCCGTACCAGCGCCACACGCCGTAAATGTCGCTGCGGTCCACGTAGTCGAGGATGGCGAAGGCCCCGTTGATGTAGAGCAGCCAGGTGGCCACCTGCAGGGTCTGGGGGAGCATCCGGTCGAACCACTTGCGGGTGTCGACGCCGCGGAACGGATTGGTACTCATCGCCAAAGTGTGACACGCCCGGGACGCGGGGGGCTGTCTCTGTTCGGGCAGGCCGCGGGGCGTGATACGAAATGGTCATGCCAGACGTGCTCACCATCCATGCAGCGGCCCAGCCGGACAAGCCAGCGGTCATCGACGACCGGCCCGGGAGGGAACCGGTCATCGTGTCGTTCCGGGAGTTGAACGACCGGGCGAACAGGCTCGCGAACGTCCTCTCTGGTGTCGGTGTCGCCGCGCCGGACTCGAAGGTGGTGTGGTGCGGACAGAACTCGGTGGGCATCGTGACCATGGTCAACGCGGCGAGGAAGCTGGGCGTCACGGCGGTGCCCCTGAACTACCGGTTGTCGGACGACGAGGCGGCATACGTTGTCGACCACTGTGACGCCACCGTGGTGTACGTGGATGCTGAGTTCGCCCCGATGTTCGCCCGTATCCGCGCTGACATACCGAAGGTCACCCACATCCTCGTCTTCGACGGCGATGCCCCGGCGGGGACGGACTCCGCTGACGCATTGATGGCGGCTGCCTCCCCGGACGAACCGGTGGTGGCCGAGGGCACCGAACCGGGGGCAACGATGATCTACACGAGCGGCACCACGGGCAAACCGAAGGGCGCCTTTCGTTCCGGGTCCTCGAGCGACGAGGCAAAGGCGACCGGGGCAGCGCTACTCGCCCACATCGGCTACACACCGGATGACGTGTACCTCACGACGGGTCCTTTGTACCACAGCGGACCCGGCGGGTTCATGAACACGGCACAGGCGATGGGGCAGACGGTCGTGGTGCAGCGGAAGTTCGACCCCGAGGACTGGTTGCGTCTCGTCAGCACGCACGGGGTGACGAGCACGTTCAGTGCCCCCACACCCATCCGGATGATCTGCAACCTGCCCGACGAGGTGAAAGCCCGGCACGATGTGTCCTCGATGCGGCGGATGATCGCGAACGCCGCCCCGTGGAGCTTCACCCTGAAGAAGATGTACCTCCGTGACTTCCCTGAGGAATCCCTCTTCGAGGTGTACGGGAGCACGGAACTCGGCGTGAACTGTGTGCTCCGGCCGGAGGACCAGTTGCGCAAGCCCGGGTCGTGCGGCAAGCCCGCTCCCGGGGTGGAGATCCGGCTGTTCGACGACGACGGCAGGGAGGTGACAGGCACCGGGCCGGACTGCACGGGAGAGCTGTACGTGCGGAGCGCATCGGTCTTCGCCGATTACTACAAGCAGCATGACAAGTTCCTGGCTGACAGGCGCGAGGGCTTCCAGACGGTGGGTGACATCGCGTACCGCGACGACGAGGGTTTCTACTACATCTGCGACCGCAAGAAGGACATGATCATCTCGGGCGGGATGAACATCTACCCGGCGGAGATCGAGGCGTGCCTGGAGAACCACGACGACATCTACGAAGCGGCCGTCTTCGGCATCCCCAGCGAGGAATGGGGGGAGACGGTCCACGCTGTGGTGGTCAGGCGCCCGGGTTCATCCGTCACGGAGAACGACGTGATCGACCACGCCCGGGCCAATCTCGCGAATTACAAGATCCCGCGTTCCGTGTCGTGGCTGGACGAGCTGCCGAAGACGGGCTCGGGGAAGATCCTCAAGCGCGAGTTGCGCGCACCGTACTGGGCGGGTCGGGACTCGAAGGTGTGACTCCGTCAAGCGCGTTGTCGCGCGGATGCGCGCAAATCACCTAGGTTGTGGGAGTGCGCAGCGGATTCGTCACTTTTGTCGGCAGGCCGAACGTCGGCAAGTCGTCGTTGGTGAACGCGATCTGCGGGCAGAAGGTGAGCATCATCTCCAACAAGCCGCAGACGACGCGCACCCGCGTCCGCGGCGTGTACCACGGTGACGACTGCCAGATCGTGTTTGTCGACACCCCCGGCATCCACAAGCCCGTCACCGCCCTCGGTGAGAGGGTGAACGCCACGGCACTCGACAGCATCAACGATGTGGAGGTCGTGTGCCTCATCATCGACGCCACCAAGGCGTTCGGGCGGGGCGACCAGTGGGTGGCGAACAACGTGGACATGGCGAACGCGTTCGTCGTGGTGAACAAGATCGACAAGGCGAAGCCCGACATGGTGCTCCAGCAGTTGAATGCGGTGTCGGCACTGGGTGCCGCGGCGTATTTCCCCGTGTCGGCGACCACCGGTGAGGGGCTCGACGTGCTCGTGGGCGCGCTTCTCGAGAGGATGCCCGAGGGTCCCGCGTACTACCCCGAGGAGATGGTGTCCGATGTGGACGAGCATTCGTGGGTGGCGGAGCTGGTGCGCGAGCAGCTGCTCGCGGTGCTGAAGGACGAACTGCCGTACTCGGTGGCCACGCAGGTGACCGAGTGGGAGTGGCCGCGCATCAAGTGCGAGATCTTCGTGGAGCGCGACAGCCAGAAGGGGATGGTCATCGGCCGGGGCGGTGACCTCCTGAAGCACGTCGGCCAGGAGGTCCGCAAGCAGTTGCCGAAGGGGGCATACATCGAGCTCCACGTCACCGTCGACAAGGACTGGCAGCAGCGGCCTGACCGTCTGGAGCGACTGGGCTACTAGTCAGCCCGCCGCGATCTCGCGGAGGAAAGCGAGGGCGACGCCCGTGTCGTCCGTGCGGTGCATGGGCGGGAGTGCGTCAATGAGAGTCTGACCGTAGTTCTTGGTGAGGAGGCGACCGTCGAGCACGGCCACCATCCCCGTGTCGGTGGTCCGCCTTATGAGACGCCCGGCCGCCTGGGCGAGATCGGTGGCGCACATGACAACGTCCAGTTCCTGGAAGGCCGCCGGACCGATCAGTGCCCTTCGCGCCTTCAGCACGGGGTCAGCCGGGCTGGGGAAGGGAAGTTTGTCGATAATGACGAGTGACAGCGTGCGGCCGGGAATGTCGACACCCTGGAAGAACGTCCGCGTCGCGAAGAGCGACGTCGCCTCGTCGGCGGCGAATCTCTGTGCAAGCTCGGATGCGGGTGCCTCGTTCTGCAGCAGCACCGGTATGCGGGAGTGCAACCTGCAGAAAGCGGCAGCTGATTCCATCGCCGCGAACGAGGTGAACAGGGCGAGAGTGCGGCCACCCGCGGCCTCCATCAGCTCGAGGATGACCGGGTTGACCGCGGCAGTGCGGTCTCCCGTGTCGGGAAGTCCCCGCGGAACGAACAGCAACGAGTTGTTCTCGTAGTCGAACGGGCTGTCGACCTTCTCGACACGCACGTTCCGTGAGGGGATCGAGAGTCTCTCGACGATGTTCGTCGGGATGGTGGCACTGGTGAGCACCGCAGTGCAGACCGGCCAGAGGTTGTCCCTGAGGAACGAGCCGATGTTCAGCGGCGTTGCCCTCAGTTCCGGACGGCGGCCTGTGGTGACGTGTCGGACCCACTCGTCGTCGTCCCCGAGGAGGGTGGTGACGGAGAACGTCAGGCTGTCGATTCTCTGGCGCAGCCTGACCGCCCGTGACTGTGCCGCCGGGTTTGCGTTTGCCACCTTCTCAACCGCTGCGACAAGCCGCGACAGCTCGGACCTGATGTCTGTGAGCACCTTGGAGAGGCGGGGCGGAACCCCGTCAGGAAGGTCGTGCTGCTTGACCGCGGCGATCGCCTTGTCGAGCTCTTCGGCGATGCCGAACAGTGCCCTCGGTGCCTTCCCCTTCTCGAAGAACCTCGTCACGGCCTTCATCAGGGAAGTGATGACCGCCCCGGACATCTCGATGGTGAGCGCGTCGGCGATGGCATCCTCCAGCTCGTGGGCTTCGTCGACCACCAGATAGTCGCCCAGCGGAACCACCGCCGCCGGTTCGGCCGTGGCGAGTGCCATCGCGAGCAGGCTGTGGTTGATGACGATGACCGACGACTCCCGTGCCCGGTCCCTGGCCCTCTCCGCGTGGCAGTCGTTTCCCCGCGGGCACGACTTGCGCCCGGGACACTCGTCTGTGCCGGCGGCAAGCTGGGTAGCGGCCTCGCGGGAGAGAGGAAACGGGGCCCGTTCGATCTCGGCGATCCTCTCGGTCGTGCACCAGTCCCGGACCTGTCGCAGTTCCTCCAGCACCTCGCCCCCGAAGCCCTCGAACTGCTGTGCCGTGACGTCCAGGGCCTCGTCGAGCTTCTGAAGGCAGACGTAGTTGCTGCGACCCTTCAGCACGGCATACGAGACATCGCCCGTGGCGGTGGCCACGAGGGGCAGGTCGCTGTCGGCGACCTGGTTCTGCAGCGCCTTGGTCTTCGTGGAGATGACGACCGGCGCCCCGGCGCAGACGGCGGGCACGAGGTAGCCGAGGGACTTTCCGGTTCCCGTCCCGGCCTCGATGACCAGGTGCCTGCGCTCTGCGAATGAAGTAGCCACGAGGTCGGTCATGCGTGCCTGCCCCGGTCTCGGCTCGGAGTGCGGCATGGCAGCCACAACCGAACCCAGCAGGTCGCCGGCCCGGCGGCGCCAGTCTTCGGGCGTCTGCTGTGGCTCGGCGGTCATCGCGGTGTGTCGGCAAGTGCCAACGCGCGGTCGAGTTCCGTGGCGTCGAAGTCGGGCCACGGGCGGTCGGTGAAATAGACGCGGCACCCGTTGATCTGCCACAGCAGGAAGTTGGAGATGCGCGTCTCGCCGGACGTGCGCACGAGCACGTCGACGGGCGGCAGGTCGGGGTCGTAGAGATTGCGGCTGATCGCATGCGCGTCGACAGGACCCGCGCCGGCGGCGCGCCCCGCCGCCCGCGCGAGCTCGGCGCGACCTCCGTAGTCGAACGCCACCGTGACCACGAGGCCGTTGCTGCCGGCGGTGTCGGCGACCGCCTTCTGGATTGCACGCTGCACGTACACAGGCGTGCGGGCACCCTTCTCGCTGAACGGCCGGCCGATCCATCGGATGGACGCGTTGTTCCGGCGCATCTCGTCGACGCGGCCGAAGATCTTGCGGTGGAGCGACAGGATGTGGCGCACCTCGGGCCTTGGTCTCACCCAGTTCTCGGTGGAGAACCCGAACACGGTGAGCCAACCGACGTTGCGCGCCGCCGCCGCCCTCACGATCTCGGCCAGCGCCTCCTCGCCCGCGGTGTGGCCCTCCGTGCGCGGCAGACCCCGCTTCCTCGCCCAGCGACCGTTGCCGTCCATCACGCACGCCACGTGGAGCCTGCGGGGCTCGATGTCGGGCGGAATGTTCGTACTGTTCACGGTGGGTCAACCCTAGTGAGCGCATGGACCACCCCGGGGTCAACACTCGGCGCTCCTGTCGGCGTGTGAGAATGGGAGCGTGAGCGCGCGCACCACCCCCGACATGGACGGTCTCGTGCATGTGGTCGTGTGCGGGGGCACCCCGCGAGAGTGGGCGGCCATGTCCGCAGGGGACTGGCAGGGACGGTTCGGCGAGATCGCGCGGGGCGTGGGCCGGGTCGGGGCCCGGTGGGTGACCGTGATGCCCCACCACGGGGGCGACGGCGCAATTGCGGACGTCTCCCGTGTGGACGCGGTCCTGGCGTCGATGGACAAGGTGGAGCTGGTGGCCGATCACGGATCGCCCCGGCACGTATGGCGCCGGGACGACGGCCTCGGCATCGTGGTCGACGCACATGCTGACGGACACGCCCGGTTCGCGACAGTGGTGGAGTCGATGCGGCTGTCGGGCGAGGCGATCACGGACGCATCCCTCTCCGAGGCACTGCTCGACCCCGTGGGGAGCGAGCCGGACCTCGCCCTCATCCTCGGGCCGCCCGACGTGCTTCCCACGTCGTTGGTGTGGGAACTTGCCTACAGCGAACTCGTGTTTCTCGACATCGCATGGTCTGACCTCCAGTCGGGTCACCTCGAAATGGCGATAGACGACTTCAACCGCCGTCACCGGCGTTTCGGCGGTCTCGACTCGTGAACCCGTGGAGCGACGAGGCCATTGTCCTCGGGTCACGGAAGTCGAACGAGTCGAACCGTGTCGTCTTCCTGCTCACCAGGGAACACGGCCGGATTGCCGCCGCTGCCAACGGTGTGCGCAAGACCAAGTCGCGCATCGGCGCTCGGCTCGAACCGATGAACCACGTGGAGGTACTTGTGAAGCCCGGCCGCAGCCTTGCAGTGGTCGACGAGGTGCGCCTCGTGACGGTCCATCACAGGCTGCACAGCGACCTCGGCCGGATGTCGCAGGGCATGGCGATGCTGGAGGCTGTCGACCGGATCACCCCCGACCACGAGCCCGTTCCCCACATTTTCGAGCTGCTCCGGCGCGCACTCGCGACACTCGACGAGCGCAGGAGCCCGGTCATGCTCGCGGCGTTCTACCTGAAGCTGCTCGCACTCGAGGGGTCCGCCCCGCAGCTCGATGCGTGCGTCGGTTGCGGGAGCGGCGACAACCTGGTGGGGTTCGACATCATGCAGGGCGGCACCCAGTGTGGCTCGTGCCGGATGGGTGCGGCCTTCTCGGTCCAGGCCCTCGAGGTCCTGAGGATGGTTCTCGGCGGGAACCTCCGGGCGGCCCTCGATCTCGAGGAGTCGGCCGCGGTCAACGAGGCGAACCAGATGGTGATGGCGATGATGGAGGCACACCTCGAGCGCCGCATCCGCAGCCTCGGGGTCTTCGACCGCCACTTGTAGGCTCTGCTCCTTATGCCGGCCAAGGACCTAGACCAGATCGTCAACCTGTGCAAGCGCCGTGGGTTCGTGTACCCCTCGGCCGAGATCTACGGGGGTTTCAGGTCGTCGTACGACTACGGCCCGCTCGGCTCGCTCATGCTGCGCAACGTGAAGGATGCGTGGGTGCGCACCATGGTGCAGCAGCGCGACGACGTGGTGCTCATTGACGCCGCCATCCTCGGGCCGCCCCAGGTGTTCGAGGCATCGGGCCACCTCGCCAACTTCTCCGACCCGTTGGTCGACTGCACGGTCTGCAAGCGGCGGTTCCGGGAGGACCACCTCGAGACGCGCGACTGCCCCCAGGGGCAGAAGGGGTGCCAGTTCACCGAGGCCCGTGCGTTCAACCTGATGTTCAAGACCACGGCCGGCCCCATCGAGGGCGCCGGGGCGGACGTGTACCTGCGGCCCGAGACCGCACAGGGAATGTTCGTCAACTTCACCAACGTTCTCCAGACCAGCCGCAAGAAGCCGCCGTTCGGAATTGCGCAGGTGGGCAAGAGCTTCCGCAACGAGATCACACCGGGCAACTTCATCTTCCGCACCAGGGAGTTCGAGCAGATGGAGCTCGAGTTCTTCGTGCCGCCGGCCGAGGGGCCGAAGTGGTACGAGTACTGGTGCAACGCGCGGCTCCAGTGGTACGTGGACCTGGGCATCCCGCGGGAGATGCTGCGCATCCGGCCGCACGACGCAGATGAGCTGTCGCACTACTCCGCCGGCACGAGTGACGTCGAGTTCCTGTTCCCCTGGGGCTGGGGCGAACTGGAGGGCATCGCCCAGCGGACCGACTTCGACCTCACCCAGCACGCGAAGCACTCGGGGGAGAAGCTGGACTACTTCGACCAGGCCTCCAACGAGCGGTACGTGCCCTACGTGGTCGAGCCCGCTGCCGGGGCAAACCGCACCATGGCCGCGTTCCTGCTGGCCGCCTATGACGAGGACGTGGTCAACGACGAACCGCGCACCGTGCTCCGCCTGCACCCGCGTCTGGCACCCTACAAGGTGGCCGTGCTGCCGCTGTCCAAGAAGGACACCCTCACCCCTCTCGCGAAGGACGTCTTCGCACGCCTGTCGGCCCGTTACATGTGCGACTACGACGAGACCCAGGCGATCGGGCGCCGGTACCGCCGCCAGGACGAGATCGGCACACCATTGTGCGTCACGGTCGACTTCGACTCCCTCGAGGACGGTGCAGTCACCATCAGGCACAGGGACTCCACGGAGCAGGTCAGGGTGTCGCTCGCGTCGCTGGAGTCAGAGGTTGCCTCGATTCTCGGGTTCTGAGCCCTCCGTTGCCGCCCGCTAGGTTGGCGGTCTCGGCGAACGTAAGGGGAACAAGATGAGTCAGGTGTCTTTGATCGTGAAACTGGTGGCGGCGGACGGCAAGCGTGCCGACCTCGCCACAGCCTTCAGTGCTGCGTACCCGCACGTCGCCAAGGAGGACGGAACCCGTTACTACCTCCTGCACGAGGACATGGGTGACGCGAACGTGCTCTGGATCTACGAGATGTACGAGTCCGCCGAGGCCCAGGCCGCCCACGGGGCCGCGGAGTGGTTCAAGCCGTTCCAGAAGTCGCTCGCGCCGTTCATCGGCGGTCCTGCCGAGTTCCACGGCCTCAAGCCCGTCGGCGGCAAGGGTCTCTGACCCCCGCACGCGCGCGACCAACCGACGATGGCCGCCCGCACATATCTCGACGACATTCTCGCGGTTCACCGCGCGAGGGCCGCATCCGACAGTCGTGACCTCGACGCACTGGTCGCCCAGGCACGCGCGTGTGTGCCTCCCCGCGGGTTCGCGCGTGCCATCACCGCCACGCCGCACCTGGCGGTCATCGCGGAGGTGAAGAGGCGCTCGCCCTCGAAGGGTGACCTGAACGCATCGCTCGACCCGGCCGTCCTCGCGAGGTCGTACCAGGAGGGCGGGGCATCGTGCCTGTCGGTCCTGACCGACACCGACCATTTCGGCGGCTCGGCGGCCGACCTTGTGGCGGCGCGGGAGGCGACCGCTCTCCCCGTGATCCGCAAGGACTTCACTGTCGACGCGAGGGACGTGTGCGATGCCCGGATCATGGGGGCCGACTGTGTGCTGCTGATCGCGGCGGCCCTCACCGCGGGGGAACTGGGTCGCTTCCTCGAGATTGCGAGGGAGGTCGACATCGATGCCCTGGTGGAGGTCCATGACGAGCGGGAACTGGATCTGGCCCTTGCCGCCGGCGCGGGGATGATCGGGGTCAACCAGCGCGACCTGGTGACGTTCGCCGTCGACCACGAGCGGGCTGTGCGCATGGGGTCGTCCATTCCCGACGGTCTCGTGAAGGTCGCAGAGTCGGGCGTGCGCGGTCGTGCCGACGCGGAATCTCTCCGGTCGGCCGGATACGACGCCGTGTTGGTGGGCGAGCATTTGGTCACCTCGAGCGACCCCCGGCGCGCGTTGACCGATCTTCTCGTCGACTGACGGGCACCACGCATCGTTCCACCCGCCGCCGCCGGGACGGAACTACGGTTCGGGGCGTGTTCGTGAAGATCTGCGGCATCACCTCCGAGGAGGACGCGCTTCTCGCTGTCGCCCTCGGGGCCGACGCGGTGGGTTTTGTTTTCGCCCCCTCCCCGCGGCAGGTCGCGGTTCAGAAGGTGCACGACATCACGCGCCGTCTGCCGCGCGAGATCCTCACGGTGGCAGTGTTCCGCGACGAGCACCCGAGCCGCGTGATCGAGATGGTCGACCGTTCCGGAGTGAAGGCGGCGCAGCTGCACGGCCACGAGACGCCCGACATGGTCGCCGCGGTCATGAAGGGCGTCCGCACCGTCATCAAGGCAGTGTCTGCGGGCACCCAGGATGCAGCCAGGGCGGATGCGTTCCACACGGACCTCGTGCTCGTGGATGCTCCGTCCCCCGGGTCGGGGGAGGTGTTCGACTGGTCGCTCCTTGGGGACGTGCCGGTGGGGCCCCGCCTGATACTGGCCGGGGGGCTCACGCCGGACAACGTGGCCGCGGGGATCAGGGCCGCCCGTCCGTGGGGCGTTGACGTGTCGAGCGGTGTGGAGGCCGCACCCGGACTGAAGGACGCAGTCAAGCTCCGCCGCTTCATCTCGGAGGTGCGGGCCACCGAGACGCCCGAGCCGGACCGTCCCGCCGGGGCGCCGTTCGACTGGATGGAGGACTGACGGCACACCTATTCGCTGGTGGGAAAACCCGCCGCGCGTGGTGGAATTGGCGAATGTCAGTTCTCGTCACCCCCGGACCGGACGGACGCTTCGGTGACTTCGGCGGGCGGTTCGTCCCCGAGACACTCGTGCCCGCATGCCAGGAATTGGAGGCGGCATTCGAGGATGCGTGGGCCGACCCCGTGTTCCGCGGCGACCTCGACCACATCCTGCGTGAGTACGCGGGACGCCCGAGCATGCTCACGGAGTGCCACAACCTCGGCCGGCAGCTGGGCATCCGGCTCATCCTGAAGCGCGAGGACCTGAACCACACCGGGTCCCACAAGATCAACAACGTGCTCGGCCAGACACTTCTCGCCAAGCGCATGGGCAAGAAGCGCATCGTCGCAGAGACCGGTGCGGGGCAGCACGGCGTCGCCTCGGCAACCGCGGCCGCCCTCATGGGTCTCGAGTGCAAGGTGTACATGGGGGCCGTCGACGTCGAGCGCCAGGCACTGAACGTGTTCCGCATGCGCCTGCTCGGTGCCGAGGTGGAGGCCGTGCACTCCGGCAGTCGCACACTGAAGGACGCCGTGAACGAGGCGATGCGCGACTGGGTTGCCACAGTGGAGAGCACGCATTACTGCCTCGGCTCGGTGATGGGTCCGCATCCGTACCCGTACATGGTGCGTCAGTTCCACAGGGTCATCGGCGACGAGGCTTTCGCGCAGTGCAACGACCTGCTCGGCGCCCCGCCGGGCGTCGTCGTTGCGTGCGTCGGGGGCGGATCGAACGCCATGGGCATCTTCTCCGGTTTCGTGGACACGCAGGCGCGGCTCGTGGGTGTGGAACCCGCCGGCGGAGCCGCGGTGAAGCGCGGCCAGCCGGGCGTGGTGCACGGCATGAAGAGCTACCTCATGCAGGACGAGCACGGGCAGGTGCAGGAGGCACACAGCGTCAGCGCCGGTCTGGACTACCCGGGCGTGGGCCCAGAGCACTCCTACCTCGCGTCCATCGGGAGGGCCGAGTACCCGAACGTCACCGACGACGAGGTCATCGAAGCATTCCAGTTGCTCTCGAGGACGGAGGGCATCATCCCCGCACTCGAGTGCGCGCACGCCGTGGCCTGGATTGCCCGGGAGGCACCGTCGATGCAGGGGCAGACGGTGCTGATGAACCTGTCGGGCCGGGGCGACAAGGACGTCGCCCAGATGATGGACATCCTCGGCGGCGGGCAGTGACGGGAACGCTCGAGTCGGCGCTGAGGCGCCGCATCGACGGCGGCGGCAAATGCCTGGTCCCGTACGTCACCGGCGGTTACCCCGGCTGGGTCGATTCTCTCCGGGCATGCGCTGCGAACGGAGCCGACGCAATCGAGATCGGGATTCCGTTCAGCGACCCTGTGATGGACGGCCCGGTGATCCAGCAGTCATCCCAGGTTGCTCTCGAGGCCGGGGCGACACCGGTGTCCATCCTGCAGGAGGTGCGCACACTCGACGTGGGCATCCCGCTTGCCGTCATGTGCTACTACAACACGGTGTTCCACGCGGGCCACGAACGTTTCGCCAGCGACCTCCGGGCCGCCGGTGTGGTTGCCGCGATCGTGCCCGACCTTCCGCTCGAGGAGGCCGGCGACTGGTGCGCCGCAGCCGATGCCGCCGGTGTGGAGACCGTCATGCTCGCCGCGCCCACGGCCCCCGACGAGCGGCTGCCCCGGGTGACTGCGCGCGCCCGTGGGTTCGTGTACTCGGTGGGGCTGCTCGGGGTGACCGGTGAGCGCACGTCACTGTCGTCGACTGCCACGGCCCTGGCCGCGCGCGTGAAAAAGGTGACCGCAATGCCTGTCCTCGTCGGGGTTGGTGTGTCCAATGCCGAGCAGGCCGTGGAGGCCTGCAGGGTGGCGGACGGCGTCATCATGGGTGCCTCGGTGGTGCGCCGGATGATCGAGGAGGGCCCGGACGCCGTGGGTGACTTCGTGGGCGGTGTCCGCCGCGCCCTCGACGGGGCGACCTGGTGACATGAGCATCTTCGGTCCGGAGTGCGAACTGTGCGAGGCGGCCCGCATGTCCGAGTGGTTCTACGAGGACGAGGAGATGTGGATCGCCGAGTGCGAGAGCTGCGCCGTGCCGATGGTGGTGTGGCGGACGCACGACCCGCACCCGCCGGACGACGTCCGCGAACGGCTGCACGCCAAGCTGCTGGACATCGTGGACCTGCACTGGGAGATGGAGGTGCGCATCGACGACAACATGCGGACCATCCCCGACCACTACCACGCCCACGCCCGGCCCCGCACGGGCTTCTACGGCCATGGCATGAGGCGAACGAACTAATCTCGGCACCATGCTGAAGCCAGGTTCGAAGGCCCCCGACATCGATCTCCAGGACCAGAATGGCAAGCCGTTCTCGCTGGCGAAGCAGGGCAAGGGGAAGATCCTCGTGTACTTCTACCCCAAGGCCGACACGCCCGGATGCACCCAACAGAGCTGCGGACTCAGGGACGTGAAGGCCCAGATCGGGCGCACGAAGATCGTGGGAATCAGTCCCGACAAGCCAGAGAAGCAGAAGAAGTTCGACGACAAATACGGACTCGGTTTCCCGTTGCTCGCCGACACGGAGAACAAGGTCGCCAAGGCGTTCAAGGTGTGGAAGAAGAAGTCCATGTACGGGCGCGAGTACATGGGCATCGAAAGGTCGGCGTTCCTCATCCAGGACGGGGTGATTCTCGAGGCGTGGTACAAGGTGTCACCCAAGGACACGCCGGCGAACCTCCTGAAGGCACTCGGCAAGTGAGTTCTTTCCCCGAGCCCATCGACGTCCTGCCGCACCGTCCTCAATTTCTCTTTGTCGACAGGATCTCCGCCCTGGATATCGGCAAGGGGGCAACCGGCCACTGGCGTCTCCGCGGTGACGAATGGTTCTTCCCCGGGCACTTCCCGGGGCGTCCGACACTGCCCGGTGTGCTGATGTGCGAGGCCATCGCCCAGGTGGGTGCGTATGCAGTGCTCTGTGACCCTGCGTACGCGGGCAAGCTTCCGTTGTTCGGCGGCATCGACGGGGCGCGGTTCCGGAGGCAGGTGGTGCCGGGGGACGAGCTGGAACTCGTGGTGGAACTGGGGCGCATGAGCACACGCGCGGGCAAGGGAACCGGCAGGGCGTTGCTCAACGGGGAGACAGCGTGCGAACTGGAGTTGATGTTCGTCTTTGCTGACGCCTGAGGCTTCGCCTCAGCGGATTGGTCCTGCGTCAGGCGGGGCCGATGATGACAGAGCCGTTGTGTCCTCCGAACCCGAAGTTGTTCGAGATGGCAGGACCGGGCACCCACTCGCGTGGTGCCCCTGTGACGAGGTCGATGTCCATGGACGGGTCGGGCGAGGTTGTGCCAGCCGTCGGCGGGATCAACTTGTGCTGCATGGCAAGCACCACCTGTGCGGCCTCGAGGGCGCCCGCCGCGCCGAGTGCGTGACCAGTGACGCCCTTGCCGCTCGTGACCGGCACTGACCGCTCGCCGAAGACGTCGGTGACTGCGGCGGCCTCGGCCGCGTCGTTCAGCGGCGTGGAGGTGCCGTGCGCGTTGACCAGCCTTATGTCGGAGGGGGAGAGCCCGGCATCGTCGAGGGCGAGCTTCATGCACGCGATGGCTCCGGTGCCGCCGGGGGCAGGTGCCGTGATGTGGTGTGCGTCGGCGTTCGACGCGGACCCGAGTATCTCCCCGATGATCGTTGCGCCCCGCGCGACGGCCAGGTCCCATCTCTCGAGCACGAACACAGCTGCACCCTCGCCCATGACGAACCCGTCACGGGCCTCGTCGAACGGCATGCTGCGGCCCGTGCTGGAGAGCGCAGTCATGTTGCCGAAACCGGCGAGCGAAGTTGCCGTGGCGGCACATTCCGACCCGCCCGTCGCGACGGCGTCGCAGCGCCCCCACGCGATGAGGCGGGCGGCGTAACCGATGGCGTGGGTGCCGGCGGCGCACGCCGTGCAGATGGTCTCGTTGGGGCCCTGCAGGCCGTACTTCATGGAGATTGCCGCGCCCGAGGCATTCGCCATCATCATCGGCACGAGAAAGGGCGACACCCTGCGCTCGCCCTTCTCGACACGCACGATGACCTGCTCCTCGAGGGTGTGAAGGCCGCCAATGCCCGTGGCAAAGATGGTGCCGAAACGGGCGGGGTCCACGCCGACGTCCCCGGCCTGTGCGAATGCCTCCTGGGCCGCCGCGATGGCGTACTGCTCGACGCGGTCAGCCCTGCGTGCGTCCTTGGGGGACGCGTAGTACGGCGCGGAGTCCCAGTCGTCGATCGTGACCGAGGTGGTCCCGTTGATGCCGGGCCCCAGCAGGCCCTGCCAGTAGGCGTCCTTGCCGATTCCGCACGGCGCGACAACGCCGAGGCCGGTGATGGCAACCCGATGTCCTGCGCCGTGCATGGGGGAGTGACGCTCCTAGAGCTTGGTGATGATGAGGTCGAAGGCCTGACCGAACGTGGTGATGCCCTCGAGTTCCTTCTCGTCGATCGGGTCGATCCCGAACTCGTCCTCCACGGCCATCATCAACTCGACGAAGTCGAGGGAGTCCGAGTCGAGGTCCTCCTTGAAGCGTGCCTCGCGGGTCAACTGGTCGGGCTCGACCTTGAGGGCATCGACGGCGCACTTGATGAATCGGTCAAACAGTTCCTGGCTCATTTTCTCTCCTTGTCGGCCTGTTCATTCTCGCACAACGGGTACCGAGCGGCAGGACTTCGGTCAGTGACCCATGCCAAGGCCGCCGTCGACAGGAATCACGGCCCCTGTGACGTACCCCGCATCGGGTCCGGCGAGGAACTCCACCACGCCTGCGATCTCGTCAGCGGTGGCCATGCGCGCGAGCGGCACCTGGGACGTGAGTTCCTTCAGGCGGTCCTCCCCGAGAGCGGCGGTCATGTCGGTTTCCACGGGGCCCGGTGCCACCACGTTCACGGTGATGCTGCGCGAGCCAAGCTCGCGGGCGAGTGACCGCGCGAACCCCACCAGCCCCGCCTTCGAGGCCGCGTAGTTGGCCTGTCCGGCCGACCCCAGGAGGCCGACCACCGACGACATGAGGATGATGCGGCCCTTGCGGGCGCGCAGCATTCCCTGTGTCGCGCGTTTCACCACACGGAACGCGGCGGTGAGATTGGCGTCCACCACGGCGGCGAAGTCCGCCTCGGTCATCCGCAAGAGGAGCGTGTCCTTGGTGATGCCGGCGTTCGAGACCAAGATCTCCACGGGGCCGAACTTCTCCTCGATCTCCTTGAACGCCGCATCCACCTGTGCCGCGTCGGTCACGTCGCACCTCACCCCGAACAGGCCGTCCGGGGGCGGTGAGGAGTTGTAGGTGACGGCAACCCGGTCCCCGAGGGCGGCGAACCTGCGCGCGCACGCGAGACCGATGCCGCGCGAGCCCCCGGTGACGAGCACGACCCGGCTCATCGCCCGCCCCACTCGATGATCGCACTCGCTGCCGTCATGCCGGCACCGAAACCGACCATGAGGACGAGATCCCCCTGCTTCACGCGCCCGGCATCGACGGCGTCGAAGAGGGCGAGGGGGATGGATGCCGAGGACGTGTTCCCGGTCTCGTGGATGACCATGGCCGCCCGCTCCATCGGCACCTCGAGGCGCTCGCACGCGGCACTGATGATGCGGATGTTGGCCTGGTGGGGGACGATCAAGGCGATGTCCTCGGCCTTCACACCCGCGTGCGCCATCGACTTCTGCGCACTGTCGACCATGATGCGCACCGCACGGCGGAAGACCTCCTTGCCGTCCATCTGGATGAAGCCGCCGTGGTCGCAGTAGAGGATGTCCTCGGCAGAGCCGTCGGCGTCGAGGTCCCAGCCGAGCAGCTGTCCCGGTCCGGCCTCGAGCACCGCGGCACCGGAACCGTCAGCGAACAGAACGGCGGTGTTGCGGTCGGTCCAGTCGGTGATGCGGCTGAGGATGTCGGTGCCGATGAGCAGCACCCTCTCCGCGCCCATTGCCACGAGACCGTGCGCGTTGACGAGGGCATAGACGAATCCCGAGCAGGCGGCGTTCACGTCGAACGCCCCGCAACGCAGGCCGAGGGCGTTCTGAACGGTGGCGGACGTCGCGGGGACGGCACGGTCTGGCGTTGTGGTGGCGAGCACCAATGCATCGATTGATGCAGGGTCGATGCCGGCCATCGCGATCGCACGCCCGGCGCTCTCCACGCTCAGCTCTGCGTTGGTGCCCCCGATGTGGCGACGGTGGATGCCTGTGCGCTCGCGGATCCACGCGTCGTTGGTGTCCATGGTGGCGGCGAGATCGTCGTTCGTCACTGTGCGCCTGCCGAGAGCAGTTCCCCAGCCAGTGAAACGGGCTCCCCGCACGTCCTTCGGTATCTGCGGCATGTCTCGGTCCTATTCCGCCCGCAGCCAGGCGATGGGCTGGCGCGAGGTCACGCGCTCGCCCTCGACTGCGATGTAGTTCTCGATGCGTCCCGCGAACGGGGATCGGACCTCAACCTCGCCCACATGACCGAGCACCCTGCCCACATCGATGACGGTTCCGGACTTGATGTCGGGAACCGGCGTGAAGACGCCAGCTGCGGGGCTCACGATCAGCCGCTCCACGGCGAAGAGGTGCTCTCCCTCGTGCTGGGCCGGGGCGACGGGCGCGCTGGAGCCGACCCATTCGATCAACTTGTCGAGTTCGTCGGGCGTGGCCACACTGATGGTGCGCGAGTTCTCCAGTGTCCGCTTTGCCATTCCCGTGAGGACGCCCCCCGGGCCGAGCTCGACAAGTCCCGTGACACCGGCCTCCGAGAGCGAGAGAAGGCAGTGCTTCCACCGCACAGGGCTGGAGAGCTGGGCGGAGAGTAGTGACGACCACTCCTCTCCCTTGTCGTGCGGAAGCGCATCAACATTTGACACGACGGGAACTTCTGTGTCGCGCGGGGAGGCGGATGCGATGGCCGCACGCAGGCGTTCCCGGGCGGCGGTCATGAACGGCGTGTGGAACGGCGGGGGATCCCGCGATGACGACCTGTCCGGGGGCATTGAAGTTGGCCACCCACACGTCCATGTCCGCGAGACGGCATGCCACCTCAACCTGGTCGTCGTCGAGCCCGAGAACCGCGGCCATGGTGCCGGGGTTGACCGTGCCCGCCTCGTGCATGGCGTCAGCGCGCTCAACCACCAACCGGATGCCGTCCTCGAAGGAGAGCGCACCCGTTGCGGTGAGGGCCGTGTACTCGCCCAGGCTGTGCCCGGCGCAGAAGCTGGGCTCGATGCCGAGCCGTTCGACAGCGTCAAGGACCATGAGGCTCGACACGAACGTGGTCAACTGGGCGTTTCGCGTGTCCTTCAGTTCCTCGGCATCGGCGTCGAGGAGGAGCCTGCCCACGTCACGCCCGGCCACTTCGGAGGCATCGGCGACGAGTTCCCAGCTGTCGTGGCCCACCCACGGCCGCCCCATCCCGGGGCGTTGGGATCCCTGTCCGGGAAACGTGAATGCGAGCATGGCGAGAAAACCCTAGTTGGCTGGCAATCTTCCGCCGTGCGTTACCGCGGAGTAGAGCGCTGTGGGTGCGCCGATACGCTTTCGGACCCTGGCCCGAGTGGCGGAATGGCAGACGCGACGGACTCAAAATCCGTTGTCCGAAAGGGCGTGTGGGTTCGAGTCCCACCTCGGGCACCCAGGTGGTTCATACACTCACTCCGATGGCCCAACGACTGCTCCACCGGCGTCTCGCCCAGGTGTCCGCAAGGATGCGCGAGGTGCAGGAGGAACTGCGGATCGTGGAGGACCAACTAGAGCATCTCGTCGACGACGCCGACGAGAAGTCGCTCCGTGCCCTGATTTCCGAGACCCCGGGGGCCCAGTTCGAGCACCGGGAGGCCAAGAAGCACGCAGACGCGATGCTCCGCCACCGCGACGACCTGCGGATCACGCTGGCCGAACTGGCCCTCAGGCTCGACGATCTTCTGGACCGACTGAAGGAGCCATCCACATGACCACACGGGTAGTCATCGCAGAGGACGAGGCGATCATCCGTCTCGACCTGAAGGAGACCCTCGAGGAGGAGGGCTACGTCGTCGTCGGCGAGACCGGCAGGGGTGACAAGGCGGTCGAACTGGTGCGGGAGCACCGGCCCGACATCGCCATCCTCGACATCAAGATGCCCGGCATGGACGGACTCGAGGCGGCCCGCCACATCACGCAGGACCGCATCTGCGGGGTCCTCGTGCTCACGGCGTTCAGTCAGCGGGAGATCATCGAAGAGGCACGCGATGCGGGGGCTCTCGCCTACCTGGTGAAGCCCTTCCAGAAAAGCGACCTCATCCCGGCGATCGAGGTCGCGCTCGGGCGCTTCCGCGAGCTCCAGGCACTGAACGGCGAGGTGGAGGTGCTGGGTGAGCAGCTCGAGGCACGCAAGGCCATCGACCGGGCCAAGGGAGTGCTCATCGACACCCATGGCATGTCCGAGGCGGACGCGTACGGATTCATCCAGCGCGGCGCGATGAACCACCGCACCACCATGAAGGCAGTGGCCGAGATGATCGTCTCGGGCCAGCTGCGCCCCGAGTAGGAACGGCGGGCGGCCATGTTGGTCATGGCGCTGGACGGCAACTCCCTCGCGTACCGCGCCTTTTTCGCGCTGCCCGAGGACATGACAAACGCGAGCGGCCAGACCACCAATGCGGTGTACGGCTTCGCCACCATGCTCCTCAACCTCGTGAAGGAACACAGGCCCGACGGTGTGGTCGTGGTGTTCGACCGTCCGGAACCGACCTTCCGCCACGAGGCCATCCCCGAGTACAAGGCGCAGCGCGAGAAGGCTCCCGAGACGTTGCGCGAGCAGCTGGGGATCATCCGAGAGCTTCTCGACGTGCTCGGCATCACCTGGATGGAGATGGCCGGGTTCGAGGGTGACGATCTCATCGCCACCATGGCCGCCCGTGCGGAGTCCGAGGGGCACGACATGCTGATCGTCACGGGCGACCGCGACAGCTATCAACTCGTTCGCGACCCGCACGTGCGGGTTCTGTACAACAAGCGAGGCGTGAGCGACTACGCCATCTACGACGAGGCGGGCATCGTGGAGCGCACCGGGGTTACGCCGGCCCAGTACGCCGACTACGCCGCACTCCGGGGTGACCCGAGCGACAACCTCGACGGTGTCCCGGGTGTGGGGGAGAAGACTGCGGCAAAGCTGATCACCCAGTACGGCGACCTCGCGGGGGTCCTGGAGCACGCCCCCGAGCAGACGCCGAAACTGAGCGCGAACCTCGCAGAGCACGGCGAGCGTGTCACGCGCAACGCCGCCATGATGGTGCTGCGCAGGGACGTCCCTGTGGAGGTCGACTTCACCGCCCTCGCGCCCCGGCCCGACATGGCGGCGACGACGAGACTGTTCGGGTTCCTGGAGTTCAAGACAATGGGCAAGCGCCTGCAGGACCTCGTGAAGGACCGGGCATGGAAGACACGTGACGACGGCAACCCCGACCACGTGGACAGCGGCACCCTGCCGGCGGATCTGCCCGCTGCAGACCTGCCGAGTGTGGTGGTGGCAACTCCTGATCCGGATGTCCTCGCCCGGTCCGTCGCAACCCTTCCCGAACTTGTCGTCGCGGCGCGGTGGGACGGTGACCCCGGACGATCCCCCCTGGCCGGTGTGGCGGTGGTGACGGACGCGGAACGGGGCGAGGTGTCGTGGGTTGCCGCCTCGGCTCTCGCGGGTAGTGGTCTGCTCGGTGAACTGGCCGCCCACCGGCGGGTGGTGATGCATGATGCGAAGCCGTTCATGCGGTCCCTCCTCGCGCTCGGCCACGACATGCGGGGGCTGTCCCTCGACACCCAGATCGCCGTGTACCTCACGGACCCGGCCCGCACCTCGTACTCGCTGGCCGCGGTGAGCCGGGACCTTCTCGGTGCGGAACCCTCGTCGAGCCCCGAGTCGTCTGGGCAGTTCGATTTCGGCGGTGCCGACGAGGCTGCAACCGTGAGGTCGTGTGCCGAGGAGGCCATGTTCACCGCCGTGCTCGCGCCGGTGGTACTGGCCAGGCTCGCGGCAATCGACAACATCCCGCTGTACCGGGACGTCGAGAACCCGCTGGTGCGTGTGCTGGCCCGGATGGAGCACCTCGGAATCGCGGTGGACCGCGGCGCGCTGGTCGCGGTGCGGGACCGTCTGGCAGCCGAGTCCGCCTCGCTGACGACCGAGCTCTACCGTGTCGCCGGCCGGGAGTTCAACGTGAACTCCACCAACCAGCTCCGCGAGATCCTCTACGAGGAACGGGGCCTGACGCCCGGCAAGAAGACCAAGACCGGGTACAGCACCGATGCAGCGACGCTCGAGAAACTGCAGGGCGAGTGGCCCGAGTTCGTCGTGCCGCTCCTGCGCTACCGCGAGGTGGAGAAGCTCCGTTCCACCTACGGAGAGGGACTCCTCGCCGAGATCGACCCCGCCGACTCGCGCATTCACGCCACGTTCAACCAGACGGTCGCACGGACGGGCCGCCTCAGCAGTGACAGGCCGAACCTGCACAACATCCCGGTGCGAACGGACGAGGGCCGCGTGTTCCGCACGGCTTTCGTGGCCGACAGTGGTTGCGAGCTGATGGTGGCCGACTACAACCAGATCGAGCTGCGGTGCATCGCCCATCTCGCCGCGGACCCGGGCCTGGTGGCCGCCTTCACGGCGGGTGAGGACATCCACCGCGCCACGGCAGCCCGCGTGTTCGGCGTCGACCCGGCGGACGTCACGCACGACCAGCGATCGAAGGCGAAGATGGTGTCGTACGGACTGGCCTACGGGATGGAGGCCTATGGTCTGTCGCAGCGGCTCGCCATCCCGGTCAGCGAGGCTGCGGGGATCCTCGACGCGTACTTTGCGGCATTCCCGCGCGTGAAGGCCTACATGGACGCCGCGGTGCACGAGGCGCGGCGGAACCAGTACACCGAGACCTTGTTCAAGCGCCGCCGTCCCATCCCCGAGCTGCTCAGCGACAACTTCCGCATCCGCCAGGCAGGGGAGCGACAGGCGATGAACGCGGCCATCCAGGGACTCGCGGCCGACATCTTCAAGATTGCCCTCGTGCGCATCGACGAGCGCCTTGAGTCCTCCGGACTCGCAGCGCGTCTCGTGCTGCAGGTGCACGACGAGGTCATCGTGGAGTCCCCGTCCGGTGAGCGTGAACAGGTCAACGACCTGGTTCTTGACGCCATGCGGAACGCCGCCAGCCTGGACGTGCCGCTCGAGGTCAACGCGGCGTGGGGTCCCACATGGGCCGAGGCCAAGGCGTGAGCACACACGCCGCAGACGGACACTGGTTCGAACCGATAGCGGAACATCTCGGGAAGGCGTATCTGAGGTACTCGTTCACCAAGGGCACAGTGCAGGAAGTCGATGCAATCGTCGAATGGCTGGGGCTGGTTCCGGGTGAACGGGTGCTGGATGTCGGTTGCGGGCCAGGCCGGCATTCGCTCGAGCTCGCGCGACGCGGCATCGAGACCGTGGGTGTCGACATCAGCGAGCGTTTCGTGGCCATCGCCCGCGAGTCCGCGTCCGGCCTCGCCTCGTTCGAGCGGATGGACGCCCGGCGAATGCCTTTCGTCGAGGAGTTCGACGCGGCGATCTGTCTGTGCCAGGGGGCCTTCGGTCTGATGACCGCGGACGGCGATGACGTCACCGTCCTTGCCGGCATCGCCCGCGCGCTGAAGCCGGGCGGGCGACTCGCCCTTTCGGCGTTCAGTGCCTACTACTCCGTCAGGTACCACGGGGACGCCGTCTTCGACGCGGACACGGGGGTCTCCCACGAGAGGACCGAGGTGCGCGACGAGGAGGGGAGACCGGAGGAGGTTGATCTGTGGACCGGGTGCTACACGCCGCGCGAGCTCCGGTTGCTCGCGTCAGCCACCGGCCTGAGTGCGGACCGAATCCTCAGCGTCGACCCGGGTGCCTACCGTCCGTCGGCCCCGACCCTGGAGAGTTCGGAATATCTCCTGATAGCGTCCAAACCGCCCTTCCGCCGGTAGGGCCCCGGTCCGCCGGGTCCATCGATATTCCTATCCACCCCGAAAGACCACTTCCTTGTCCGACACAACAACTTCCACCATGGGCACCTTCGACGAGAAGGGCACGTACACCGGCCGTCAGATCACTGACCGCAACATCACGACCTCCTTCGAGGAGGCAATCGACGGCACCATGGTGAACCTCAAGGACGGACAGCTCGTCAAGGGCTCCGTCGTCAAGATCGACCGCGACGGCGTCCTGCTCGACGTCCGCTTCAAGACCGAGGGCGTCATCCCGGTCCGCGAACTCGCAATCAAGAACGATGTCAACCCGCACGACGTGGTGACCATCGGCGAGGAGATCGAGGCTCTCGTCGTCACCCTCGAGGACAAGGAGGGTCGTCTGATCCTCTCGAAGAAGCGCGCCCAGTACGAGAAGGCGTGGGGCGAGATCGAGAAGACCAAGGAAGAGGACGGCATCGTCCGCGGCACCGTCATCGAGGTCGTCAAGGGCGGCCTCATCGTGGACATCGGCCTGCGCGGCTTCCTCCCGGCGTCGCTGGTTGAACTGCGCCGCGTGCGCGACCTGCAGCCCTACATCGGCCAGACCATCGAGGCCAAGATCATCGAGCTCGACCGCAACCGCAACAACGTCGTGCTCTCGCGCCGGGGCTACCTGGAGGAGACCCACAAGGAGAAGCGCGACCAGTTCCTCGACAACCTGAAGTCGGGCGAGGTCCGCGAGGGCACCATCTCGTCGGTGGTCGCGTTCGGCGCGTTCGTCGACCTGGGCGGCATGGACGGCCTCATCCACGTCAGCGAGCTCTCGTGGAAGCACGTCGACCACCCCACCGAGATCGTCACCGTCGGTCAGAAGGTCACCGTGAAGGTGCTCGACGTCGACATGAGCCGCGAGCGCATCAGCCTGTCCCTCAAGGCCACCCAGGCCGACCCGTGGCAGGAGTTCGCATCCAGCCACTCCGTCGACCAGCTGGTGTACGGCCGCGTCACCAAGCTCGTCCCGTTCGGGGCGTTCGTGCAGGTGGGCGACGGCATCGAGGGACTGGTGCACATCTCCGAGATGTCGGCGCACCACGTCGAGGCCCCGGAGCAGGTCGTCACGCCCGGCGAGGAGCTGTGGGTCAAGATCATCGATCTCGACCTCGCACGCCGCCGCATCTCGATCTCCATCAAGCAGGCCGCGGAGGGTGGCGAGCTCGCCGCCGAGTACCAGGGCCAGTTCGAGGTAGACGAGCACGGGAACTGGGTCGGTGGCGACGACACCGAGCGCGAGGCCGCGTGGGCTGAGTACTACAAGGAGTACGGCCAGCCCGAAGGCGGTGCCGAGGCCCCGGCCGACGCAGCACCCGAGGCCTGACCGGGTCACCAGCCTGTGATTCTCCTCGGTCTCACCGGCGGGATCGGGTCCGGAAAGTCCACTGTTTCCGCGATGCTCGCGGGGCTGGGGGCCGTCATCATCGATGCCGACGCCATCGTGAAGGAACTCCAGGAGCCCGGGCAGCCCCTTCTCCGGGAACTTGCCGACGAGTTCGGTGACTCCATCCTGAGGGGGGACGGCTCCCTCGACAGGCTCGCGCTCGCCTCCGTCGCGTTCGCCGACAAGGAGAAGGTCGCGGCACTGAACAAGATCGTGCACCCCGCCGTCGGCAAGGAGATGAACCGCCGTCTCGAGGAGCAGCGTGCCACCGACAACGTGGTCGTTCTGGACATACCGTTGCTCGCCGAGAACCCGCGGGAGGGACTGTGCGGCGTGATCGTTGTCGACGTACCCGTCGACACGGCCGTCACGCGGTTGATGGAGCAGCGCGGCTTCTCCGAGGAGGATGCGAGGGCGCGCATCGCGAACCAAGCGAGCCGCGAGAAGCGCATCGCCATCGCGGACCGCGTGGTCGACAATTCCGGCACGCTCGAAGACCTGCGCGTGCAGGTTGCGGAGCTGTGGGAATGGATAGTGACCCTGCCCCCGGCCTCGCCCGATGCGGGGCGCCAGGTGCCCCGCATCGACGACAGCCCCGGCTCCTGAGCACACGTGCTGGGTACGCTTCGGGCGTGCCGGCGTTCAGGGTTGTCTCCGATTTCTCCCCGGCGGGGGACCAACCCGTTGCCATCGCCCAACTGGCGGAGGGAATCGAGGCGGGGGACAGGTTCCAGACACTCCTCGGCATCACCGGCTCGGGCAAGTCCGCCACAATCGCATGGACCATCGAGTCCACCCAACGACCGACTCTCATCCTGGCGCCCAACAAGAGCCTCGCCGCCCAGCTGGCGCAGGAGATGAAGGAGTTCTTCCCCGACAACCGCGTGGAGTTCTTCGTCAGCTACTACGACTACTACCAGCCGGAGGCGTACATACCCTCGAGCGACACCTACATCGAGAAGGACTCCTCGATCAACGACGAGATCGACCGTCTCCGCCACTCGGCCACGGCGGCGCTCCTCACCAGGCGCGACACCATCGTGGTCGCCAGTGTGTCCTGCATCTACGGCATGGGAGACCCCGCCGAGTACAAGGGACAGCTGCTCGAGCTGCACGTCGGTGTCGATTACGACCAGC
>RFZO01000061.1 GCA_009920715.1 Actinomycetota bacterium
GTGCGTTCATCGCCTGCTACTCGCTCGTCGACAGCCACGGCGCCAGGGTGAACGACGGCCACGTGTACGCGCTCCTCATCTTCACCACCACCGGCTTCTTCACCACGCTCCACGGTCTGATGGCCGGCAGGAGGAAGGAGATGGTCGCCGCGATGAGGTCCTCGTGGCTGAACTTCTCGCTCGCCGGCGCGGCGAGCGCGCTCACGTACTGGATGGTGATGCTGGCCGTTCGGCGCGCACCCGTGGGGTACGTGACCGCGCTGCGCGAGTCGAGCGTGGTCATCGTGGCGCTCGTGGGAACCCGCTACCTCGGCGAGGAGGGGCTCCGCCGACGCGTGGGGGCAGCGTGCATCGTCCTCGCGGGCCTCGTGATCCTGGTGGCCGGCCGCTGAGTGGTGCCGCACTGCCGCCGTGCGACCGCCGGCCGGCAAGGAAGACTCAGAAGTAGATGATCTTCTCGGCGGCCTTCTCGGCCTCGTCGAGATCGCTCGTGTAGGCGCCGGTGGAGAGGTACTTCCACCCGCCGTCGCACACGATGAACACGATGGTTCCCTCCTCGATCTCCGAGGCGACCTTCACCGCGCCGGCAAGAGACGCACCCGAGGACAGGCCGGCGAAGATGCCGCACTCCTGCACCAGGCGACGGGTCCACTCGATGGACTCGCGGGGACGCACCACGCGCTTGCGGTCGAGCAGCTCGCGACCGTGCCAGTTGTCGAAGACGGGCGGGATGTACCCGTCGTCCAGGTTGCGCAGGCCCTCCACACGCTCGCCGAGCGGCGGTTCGATGGCAATCACCTTGATGTCGGGGTTCTGCTCCTTCAGGTACCGACCGGTGCCCATGAGCGTGCCGCTGGTGCCGAGTCCCGCCACGAAGTGGGTGATCTCGGGGCAGTCGCGGAAGATCTCCGGGCCGGTGCCCTCGTAGTGCGCCTTCGGGTTCGCGTCGTTCGCGTACTGGTAGAGGAAGCACCATTCGGGGTGCTGCGCCGCCAGCTCCTGGGCGCGCTTCACGGCCCCGTTCGACCCCTCCTCGCCGGGGGTGAGGATGATCTCTGCCCCGAACACCTCGAGCATCTGGCGCCGCTCGATGGACACCGACGTGGGCATGAGGATGGTGATCGGGTAGCCCTTCATTTTCGCGATGGCGGCGAGGGCGATGCCGGTGTTGCCCGACGACGGTTCCACGATGCGCTGGCCGGGCACCAGCCGTCCGGTGCGCTCGGCGTCCTCGATCATGGCCTTCGCGATGCGGTCCTTCACCGACCCGTAGGGGTTCTGGCTCTCGAGCTTGGCCACGATGCGCACGTTGGGGTTCGGCGACAGGTTGGACACGTCCACCATCGGGGTGTTGCCGATGAGGTCGAGGGCGGAGTTCATCACGAAGATCGACCCACCGTTGCGGCGGACATCTGCGATCGACATGTGCGCCTCCTTCCGATGGCTTGACCCTCCGTGCAACCCCCACGGGTCGCGGGTCTATTCCCGACTAATCCTGTCGGAATTGTAACCATCGCCACAGCCATTGTCACGGGCACGTTTTCGCCGCCGATCCAGCCCCGGGGCCGGTTCAGAGGGGGACGATGGTCTCTTCGGTGATGGAGTCTGCCGAGATCAGGTACGACCTGGTCTCGGGAGCGCCCCGCTTCAGGCTGACGATGACGTAGTGCCACGAGGGGTCCACGGCCTGTGCGACATCGGTGGGGCTGGGGTAGGGCTCGGTGTGGGTGTGGCTGTGCACCACCCCGACCACCTCGAAGCCCTCGGCCTCGGCGGCAAGTTCGGCACGGAGGTGCTCCTTTGCGTCGATCGTGTACACCTTTGCCGAGTGCGCGGCGTTGGTGGTGGCCACGAACCGCGCCACGCGCCCGGCAGCGGCGTCGCCGATGAGCAGACCGCAGCACTCCTCTGGGAAGCACTGGTACGCGTGCGCGGCAATGGCGTGCAGGGCACCGGAGGGGATCGCCACTGACGGACGCGACGATGCGTCGTGACTGGCGGAGAGTGCGGCGGACATCGGTGTCGGAGGCTACCGCTACGCTCAATCACCCCATGGCAAAGGCACCGAACGCCGTTCTCGCGAGCAATCGCAAGGCCCGCCACGACTACTCGATTCTCGACGTGGTCGAGGCGGGCATCGTGCTGCACGGCAGCGAGGTGAAGAGCCTGCGCTCCGGCCAGGTCCAGATCGCCGATGCCTACGCGCGGGTCATCGACGGAGAGGTCTGGCTGGACGGTGTGCACA
This sequence comes from Actinomycetota bacterium, assembly GCA_009920715.1. GTDB lineage: Bacteria > Actinomycetota > Acidimicrobiia > Acidimicrobiales > Ilumatobacteraceae > UBA2093. The sequence goes on from RFZO01000061.1 coordinate 2,246, forward strand.
TCGCCCCGTACCAGTTCGCCGTGGGGGTGGGTGCCCACGACCCGGACAGGGCGCGCAAGCTGCTGCTCCACCGCGACGAGATCACCCGCCTTGCCGAGCGCATCGCGAAGGAGCGTCTCAGCCTGGTGCCGCTGGCGTTCAAGCTGGTCGACGGACGGGTGAAGGTGGAACTGGCGCTTGCCCGGGGGCGCAAGCACGAGGACAAGCGCCAGGCAATCGCGGAGCGCGACAGCAAGCGCGAGATCCAGCGGGCGCTCGGCCGTGCCCGCAAGGGCATGGCAGCCGTGCGGCCACGGGTGGCACTCCCCTGCCGTACACTGACGGCACATAACACAACCGATCACGGGGCTGACAGGTTTCGACACCAGTTTCGTTGTTCGTACGTGCGACCAGAGTTGCTCAGACTCTTTAAACGGGGCAACCAAAAGAATTGCCAACGAGCAGTTCGCTCTCGCGGCCTAATCCGTCGTAGAGAGACATCGTGACCAGCAATGGCGCACGGGGCCGATCCACCGCAGCCCGGCAACAGAAGCGGAGGATGACGGCGGGAAAGACAGCTGGCGTCGGGAAAGACCGATGACACGGCGGAAAGACGCCGCGCGACCCGGGTGACCGGGTGGTCGACCCGCCGGCGGTGTTGCGTCAGCACCGAAGCGGGAATGGTCGTATCGCGGGCGCGCAACGCCTGATGGACGGGGGTTCGATTCCCCCCAGCTCCACAATTCCCACCGTGCTTCTCGCCGCGCCGGGTTCGGCCCGTGGGGCCACGGGACCGCAACTGAAGCGTGTGCCAAGATGTCGCGCGTGGGGGCAGGAAGCGAGAACGTCGCGACGTGGGTGAGCCGTCTCGTGCAGATCCCCAGCGTGAACCCGTTGCATGCCGGTCCACGGGCGGGCGAACCCGGCGAGCACCGGATGGCGCACTCCCTCGCTGAGTTCTTCGGCGACCTCGGGGCCGACTCGGTCGAGCTCGACACCGTCACCGAGGGTCGCCCGAACGTCTACGGCATCTGGGAGGGATCAGAGGACCGGTGGGTGGTTCTGGACGTCCACACCGACACCGTCACCGTCGAGCACTGCGAAGGCGACCCCTTCGACGGCCGCATCACCGACGGCCGTGTCTACGGACGGGGCTCTGTCGACACGAAGGCGTCGCTCGGCGTGATGATGTCGGTCCTCGAGAGCGCCCGGACCCGGGGCCAGCGCCCGCGACCGAACCTGCTGGTCGTGGGCTCCGTGTCGGAGGAGGCCGGCGGGATGATCGGTGCCCGCCGGTTCCGCAAGTGGGCCGAGCAGAAGGGACTGCGCCCGGACGAGGTCATCGTGGCGGAACCCACCATGTGCGCGCCGGTGCACGGCCACAAGGGTGCCGTTGCCCTGGAGATCGTCGTGCGGGGCGAGGCGGCGCACTCGGCGAATCCGCATCTCGGCCGCAACGCGGTCACCGCGGCGGCAGCTCTCGTTCTGGCACTTCAGGAGGAACACGAACGTCTGCAGACACTCGTGCCCGCGACCGAGGTTGGCAACGGCACGCTCACCGTGACGTCCGTGAAGGGCGGCACCGGCGGCAACGTCGTGCCCGACTCGTGCACGGTCACCGTGGGTCGCCGCATCGTGCCGGGGGAAGTGAACTCCGAGGTCGCCGAACAACTGTGCGACCTCGTGCGCGCATCGTGCCCGTTGCCCGTGGAGTTCCCGCTCGTCTACCTCGGTGCCCCGGCGTTCTACCAATCGGCCGACACCGGTCTCGTGCGAAGGCTCGCCGAGTGGGCCGGTACCTCGCCCGAGGTGGCCTCGTACGGCACCAACGCCCTGCGCTACGACGGCTTCGCCGAACAGATGGTGGTGTTCGGACCCGGCTCGATCGACAACGCCCACACAGCGGTGGAGTGGGTCGAGATAGAGCAGCTCATGCTCTGCGCCGATGTCTACCGGCGCTGGCTCGGCCTCGACTGAGTTTCGGGACCAGCCCCGTCAACGCCGCACTCTTCCTGGCGCCACGGTCATCCATGGATAATCCTGCCCGTCCTGCGACCGGAACTCACCTGTGAACCTGCGAGTCCAGGTCATCCAGCCTCTCCCCCGCCAGTTCCACGATCGACCACCAGTCGTCCTCGTCCAACGCGGCGGCCTCCCCCGTGAACCCGGCATCGCCGAGTTGCATCACCATGACGATCGAGCCGAAGCGCGCGATCGTGGTGCGGCCCACCACCTCGAGCTTGTCGCCCTGTGTCGCCGGGGGCGGGGTGGTCTTCTGCATCCAACTGATCGACTCGTCCCCGATGTCACGCCCCTCGATGACCGAGTACGTCTCCACCGCTCCGGAGTCCTGCGTCACGGTCTCCCCGTCGCAGATGCGCACCGCCCCCTCCGCATCACGGAGGTAGTCCTCGACGTCGTCGTTGGCCCAGGCCTGCAGTCGCATCATCCGCGGCATTCCCGCCGGCCTCTCCTGCTGCATCTCCACGTCGGCACCGGAGCGGCCGGCGAGTTCCACGAGGTTCTCCGCGGCGTCGGCGGCCGCCGGGCACCACACCGACGGGTCAATCGACGGGTTCTCGTTGCCCCGCTCGTCGAACACCTGGCGCTGCGATTCGTCCCAGCCCGCCGGCATGTCGGTGACGGTCGGAAGCGCGTCCGAGATCATGGACGGCGACGGCAGTTGCCCCTCCGCGGACCGTGTGCACGACGCAAGAGCGAGAACTGTCGACAGGACGATGACGGGGAGTCTCTTCTTCATGCCGCACAGCCAACTCGGCCCGGTCGCGTGCCGGGCATGACGTCCCTACTCATTCACCGCACCCGTGCAGGGCGGCAGGTCGTCAGTCGAACAGCGCGACGAGCTGGTCGAGCGCGGCCCCCCAGCCGGCCTCGAACCCCATCTCGGCATGCGCGCGTGCATCCGCCTCTGTGGAGTGCCTCCCGGTCGCCCGGTAGAGGGTGCCGCCCGATGCGGTCAGGAACTCGATGATGGCGGTGAAGTGAAAACCGTCCTTGACCGGTGCCGCGGGAACGAAGCCGGGCCCGAGAGCACTGGTCCAGACGAACCTGCGTGCATGCACAGCCTCGAGGACGCACCCCGAGCCCTCGTTGCGCTCGCCGTCGGGACCCTCCATCACGGTGCGAAAGATGCCGCCGGGAACGGGGTCTATCTCCGCGTCCGTCGTGACCCACGGGGCGGGTGTGAACCACTTCTTCAGCACCTCGGCCTCCGTCCACCCGCGCCACAGGTCAGCAGCGGAAGTGTGCACCACCCGCTCGAGGACGAGATCGAACGAGCCTTGTTGATGGTGGGCGACGGGGTCAGTGTTCACGGAGTCCGCACCCTACCCGTGTTCATCTGGCCATGATCGAACGGAACGCATCGTCCGCCGCACGCGGTCCGAGCGTCTGCCGGACGAGCAGAAGCCCGTCCACCTGTGCCATCGCCGCAAGCGCCGAGGCGCGCCGTTGCGCAGGTGCGCCGGACATTCGTGGCTCCAACCATGCTGCCCATTCCCTGAGAATCCGGGACGCGAGCGTTCCGTAGGGCTCCTTCCGCACGCTGGCGAGTCCGACAAGCTCGAAGAACAGACGGAAGACGGGGTCGTTCCTCCTCGTGGCGAACACCGGCCATGCCACCTCCAGGATCTCGCGCCCGGTGCGGGGCGCGTCCCCGATTGCGGACCCGAGAACCCCGAAGAGACCCGCAGCCACCTCACCCACGACGGACTCGAGGAGAACGTCCTTGGTGGCGAAGTAATACACGACCATGCGGTCACTGGTGCCAAGCCTCTCCGCCACCTTGGCGAAAGTCAGCGCGGAGAGGCCCGTTTCGAGAGCGACACCCACCGCCGCGGCGAGCATCTCCTCACGGGAATGGCGCTGTCTCACGAACTTGAATGTAGCGAGCGCTTCGTCTATTCTCGTTTGTAGCAATTACTACAAGGAGTCCACATGGCCAACACACATGTCGCACGGCTGGTCCCGTCGCTCATCGGGGTGGTGACAGCAATCGCATTCGCCGGAGTGCTCCGGTTGTTCCCGGAGGAGATGTTCCTGGACACCGGGAAACGCATCGTCATGTTCGCCCTGGCAGCGCTCGCCGCTCCTCCCACAGTTTTCGCCATGAGACGGCTGGCGCGACCCTTCGGGCAGGACCCTGGGTCATTCCTGTACGCCGCCAACACCGGTGCGATCGCCTTCGACAGCATCGCCACGGGGTTCGCCCCGCAGGTGTACGGCCACCAGGGTCCTGCGTCCCACGTGGTGCTCGCCGTCATCGTGTTCGGCCTCTTCTCCATTCTCCTCGTCGACCAGGTCTTCCCCGCCCGTGACAGGGAGAACTTGCGATGACCACCGATCCCGTCAGCACAGTCCGAGCCTTCATGGCCGCTATGGAGGCACTCGACTACGACTCCGCCATGATGCACGTCGCCGACGACGTCGAGTACACGAACATGCCGATGGGCCCCTCGGGGACGCTGCGGGGACCTGCCGGCATCAGGGCTGTGCTCGAGCCGTTCTTCGCCCCCACACTCGAGAACGAATGGGTCATGAAGTCCGTGGCGGTCTCGGGGAACACGGTCTTCATGGAGCGTCTGGACCGGCACCGGTTGGCCAAGGGATGGGCGGAGCTGCCCGTCACGGGGGTGTTCGAGGTGGTGGACGGGAAGATCACCTCGTGGCGCGAGTACTTCGATTTCGCCACCATCGAACGCGCGATGGCCGCCCTGGCCTGATCAGGCCTTGCGGATCACGCCGTCGCGGATTGCGGCAGCGGCAACAGCCGGCGCCACGCGCTCCACGACTGAGCGGTCGAAGACCGAGGGCACCACGAACTCGGGCCGGAGCTCGGTGGAGGTCACAACCAGTCATTCCGTCGAAACACGAGGAACAACAGTCCGCAGACGGAACCCATGAAACCGAGTACCACGAAGTAGCCGACACCTGCACGGAGTTCCGGCATGTTCTCGAAATTCATGCCGTATATCCCCGCGATCATGGTGGGCACAGCCCCGATTCCCACCCATGCAGAAATCTTGCGCATGTCCTCGTTCTGGCGCACCGAAATGAGAGCGAGATTCGCCTGCAGGGTTGCATCGATGATTCGTTCCATCGAATCGACGTCGTCAATCACCTTCAGCAGGTGGTCGCGCACGTCCGAGAAACGGAACCTGAAACCCTCGTCGACGAACGGCACTGGCCGTTGGGCGAGTACCGTCAGTGGTTCAAGGAGCGGCATCACGGCACGTCGAAATTCGATCAGCTCGCGCTTCACCTGGTAGGACGCGGTCGTCGGGCCCGGGGTGCCGTCACCGAACACCTGGTCCTCGAGACATCGTACGTCGTCTGCCAACGACTCGGCGACAGCCACGTACTGGTCGACCAGGCGGTCCACCAGCTCATGCACCACAGCCACGGGCCCTTCCCTCATGCGGTCAGGTCGCGCCTCGAGGTCACCCCTGATTGTCGCGAGCGGCATCACCTCGCCGTGGCGAACCGTGACCACCGCATCTGCCGAGAAGAACACGCTCACGTCCCCCAGGGACAACGGTCTCCCGGGACCGACGAACGCCACGGTCCGCACGACGAGAAAATTGTGTCCGTCGAACTGGTCGAGTTTCGGACGCTGCTGGAACGAAACGGCGTCCTCAAGGGCGAGGTCGTTGAAGTGGAAATGGTGCCGGTAGTCCTCCAGTTCCTTCAGCGTCGGATCATGAATCCCGACCCAGGAGAAGCCTCCGGTCCCGGACGGATCGTGACCCTCCCGTCGCCGACCGTCGACGTACACCGCCTCATCAACGAGCACGGCTCGGATCCGTCACACAACCTGGCCGCGGAACATGAAAGCGTCCACGACCCTTCGCACGGCAAGGATGAACGAGGCCTCCCTCAGACTGCAGGAGTGCTCATCCGCCGTTGCCGCCACGTCGTCAAATGCCGATCTGAGCCGCGAATCCAGTTCGTCCCGGAACCGGCTGATTGGCCATCTGAACTCCTGGATGTTCTGCGTCCACTCGAAGTAACTCCCCACGACTCCTCCGGCGTTGGCGAGGATGTCCGGCACGATCGTCACGCCCTGTCCTGACAGATAGGAGTCGGCCGCTGCCGTAAGGGGTTGGTTGGCTGCCTCGACGAGGAACTCTGCGCGCACCCGCGGTGCGTTGTCTGCAGTGATTACCCCGCCGAGCGCCGCCGGAACGAGGACGTCAACATCCAATTCGAGCAATCCGGCAGGATCAATCTCGACACCGGAATGAAGATTCTGGACGGTACCCGCTCCTGCAAGTTCGTCGTGGCCGAAGCCGGTCCGATTGAACCGTGCGCCAGTCACGTCGGACACTGCGACTACCGACATTCCTGCTTCGACGGCACAGAGCGAAGCAAACCGACCGACATTGCCGAATCCCTGCACCGCAAGGCTGGATGACCTCGAGTCCCTCCCGGCGCGGTCGAGGGCTGCGACAGTCGTGCTGATGACACCCCGACCCGTCGCCTCCTCGCGACCCGGGGCCCCGAACAACTCCACTGGCTTGCCGGTCACACACGCAGGCTGGAATCCCTCCAGCCGATGGAACTCATCCATCAACCACGCCATTGTCTGCGCATCCGTCCCCATGTCGGGGGCGGGGATGTCCCGGTGCGGCCCGAGGACATGGACGAGGGTCCGGGTCCAACGCCTGATCAACTCCTCCTTCTCGCGCAGCGAGAGTGATGCCGGGTCAACTGCCACCCCACCCTTTGCGCCACCAAAGGGCACATCAACGAGCGACGTCTTCCACGTCATCAAGCTCGCGAGCGCACGGACGTCATCAAGGTCGACCGTCGGGTGGAAACGGATTCCCCCTTTGCGGGGTCCCCGTGCGCTCGAATGCTGCACTCTGTAGCCCTGGAGCACGTCAATCGTGCCGTCGTCCCTCCGCAGGGGCAGTGACACGCACACCTCACGCTCGCACGACGTGACAGCCCGCACAACGTCATCTGGGATTCCGAGTGTCCCGGCCGCACGACGAACCGAGTCATTCACCTCGGCGAAGGCACTTGATCCGTTTTCAGCGACCGACGTGTTCTGAACCACTTACGCAAGGTATCCAGCCCGCATGAACCCGAGCAGACTGGAAGGTGAAGATTCGTCGCGGGGCCCTATTCGACTGCGGGATATCCGCGAATACCCCGTCAGGCCTTGCGGATCACGCCGTCGCGGACAGCGGCTGCGGCAACAGCCGGCGCCACGCGCTCCACGACTGAGCGGTCGAAAACCGACGGGACCACGAACTCGGGCCGGAGCTCGGCGTCGGTCACGGACTCGGCGATCGCAACGGCGGCCGCCAGCTTCATCCCCTCGGTGATGTCGGTGGCCTGTGCGTCGAGCGCCCCACGGAAGATGCCGGGGAACGCGAGCACGTTGTTGATCTGGTTCGGGTAGTCGCTGCGGCCGGTGGCCATGACCGCGGCGAGGCCGTCGGCCTGCTCGGGCCGGATCTCGGGGTTCGGGTTGGCCATGGCGAACACGATGGGCGACTTGGCCATGGAACGGACGTCGGCCGCGGTGATGAGGTCGGGGCCGCTGACGCCGACGAACACGTCGGTGCCCTTCATGACGTCGCTGATGGTGCCCATGCGCCGCTCGCGGTTGGTGTGCTCGGCGAACCACTCCTTGGCCGGGTTCATGTTGCCGCGGCCCGAGTAGATCGCACCCTCGCGGTCGCACCCGATGACGTCGCCGATTCCCGCGTTCAGGAGGATCTTGCCGATGGCGACACCCGCCGCACCGACACCTGCGATGACGACCGTGAGGTCCTCCATCTTCTTTCCAGTGATCTTGAGCGAGTTCCACAGCGCGGCCAGGGTGACCACGGCCGTGCCGTGCTGGTCGTCGTGGAACACGGGGATGTCGAGGCTGGCGCGCAGGCGCTCCTCGATCTCGAAGCACTCAGGGGCCTTGATGTCCTCCAGGTTGATGCCGCCGAAGGTCGGCGCGATGCGCTGCACGAAGTCCACCACCTCGTCGGCGGTGCGGGCATTGATGCACACCGGGAAACCGTCCACTCCGCCGAACTCCTTGAACAGCAGCGCCTTGCCCTCCATCACCGGCATCGCGCCCTCCGGGCCGATGTCACCGAGGCCCAGCACGGCAGTGCCGTTGCTGACGATGGCCACCGTGTTCTTGCGGATGGTGTAGCGGTGCGACAGGTTCGGGTCGTTCTCGATTGCCGTGCAGACACGCGCGACGCCGGGCGTGTATGCCATGGACAGGTCGTCGCGGTCGTTGACGGGAGCGGTGGACAGGACGTGGATCTTGCCCGCCTCGTGCATGCGGAACGTGCGGTCCCACCAGTCGAGCAACGTGACACCGGAAAGCTGACGCACGGCCTCCACGACCTTTTGCTGGTGCTCCTCGTCTCGGCAGTGCACGACCACGCTGCGGCGCAGGATCGGGCCGCGCACGTCGAACCCGTCGAGCGCACCGATGTTGCCGCCGGCCTCGCCGATGGCGGTGCAGAGGCGACCGAGCGTGCCCGGCACGTTGTCGAGTTGGCAGTCGAGGGCAATGGAGAACGCGGCGGTGGGGAGATTCGGCATACGAACTCCCGAGGCTACGCACTCGCACCCCCGACACCCCGTATCTTCCCGGCAGCCCCCACGGTGACCCGCGCCACGCGCGGGGCGGGCAGAATGGGCAGATGGACAACGGCACGGGATACTCCGTTCTCGATCTCGCCTCCATAGGGGAGAACGAGAGCATCGGGGACAGCCTGCGCGGATGCGTGGAAGTTGCGCGCGCGGCCGAACGGCTGGGGTACGCGCGGGTCTGGTACGCCGAGCACCACAACTCGAAGACGATCGCGTCATCCGCCCCGGCGGTGCTGATCGCACATGTCGCCGCGCACACCTCCACCATCCGCCTCGGTGCCGGTGGCGTGATGCTGCCGAACCACTCCCCTCTCGTCATCGCCGAGCAGTTCGGCACGCTCGCCTCGCTGCACCCCGGCCGCATCGACCTGGGACTCGGCCGCGCACCCGGCACCGACCAGGCGGCGTTCATGGCGATGCGCCGCGACCCGCGCTCGTCCGATCGCTTCGCCGAGGACGTGATGGAACTGCAGGCCTTCCTGTCCGACGACTCGACCGTGCCGGGCGTGGTCGCCACCCCCGGGCGCGGGACGCAGGTGCCTCTCTACATCCTCGGCTCGTCGCTGTACGGCGCACAGCTCGCGGCCGCACTCGGTCTGCCCTTCGCCTTCGCCTCGCATTTCGCACCGCAGTTGCTGCACCAGGCCCTCCACATCTACCGGGAGCGCTTCAACCCCTCGCGCGTGCTCGACCGGCCGTACGCCATGGCGGCGATGGGTGTCATCTGCGCCGACACCGGGGACGAGGCGCAGCGCCAGTTCCAGCGGAGGCGCAGGATGTTCGTGCGCCATCGCTTCTCGAACGGCGGACGCGAACTCACCGACGACCAGGTCGACGCGGTGCTCGCTTCGCCCCAGGCCGTCCACATCGACGAGATCTTCACCCACGCGGCGGTGGGCACCGTTGACGAGGTGGCC